>DASZUX010000232.1:0-6336 GCA_035547455.1 Chitinophagaceae bacterium | reverse complement strand
CTTTTTAGGGCAAACAAATATTTTGCGCGTGGGCGAAGCTATAGGCTCGTTTTACGGCATGGTGCGGTTGGGAACCTACAGCACTGACGAAGCTGCCGAGGCTGCGGCCCATGGCTTAAAGCCCGGTGACAGGAAATACATTTACAATGCTGATGGCAGCAACTATTATACAATAATCGGCCATGCAAACCCAGACTGGACAGGCACTTTCAGCAGCACCATTACGTATAAGAACTGGGACTTTTCGTTTGACATAAGATTTGTGCAGGGGGTTAATACAGCAGCCACTTTTAAACACTCCAGCGAAGACAGGCAAACAATAGCCAACAGCCTTGCAACCGTGTTAAATGCGTGGACGCCCGACCACCAGAACACCATGATATCGCAGGTGCGTAATTACAAATTTGCACAGGACTCTCATTTTGATACATGGTGGGTAGAGGATGGTTCTTTTTTAAGAGGGCAGAATTTTATATTAGGGTACAGCCTGCCTGCTAACCTTACCCATAAATTAAAAATTAACCGTCTTCGTTTTTACGCCAGTGTTCAAAACCTGTTTCTAATTACAAAATATACAGGTTATGACCCCGAGGTTGACACCTTTAACTCAAGCTATGGCAATAACGGTTCGTTCTCACAAAACCTCGACTTCTTTTCATATCCACGCCCGCGTGTATGGAACCTTGGGTTAACACTTAATTTTTAATGCTTAAATCTACAAACACATGAAAGCTATAAAATATATCACGCTTTTTTCCATTTTGCTTGCTGCGGGTTCGTGCAAGAAGTTCCTTGATGAAAAACCAACAAATTTTTTAACCCCCGGTTCAAACCTTTCCAGCGCCAAAGTAGCAAGGGCCTTTGCCAATGCCTGCTATACCAACATGCAGGGACTGCTTTCAGGGCAGCCGTCTTCTTACGGCGGTAATACATGGAACCTGCTGGAATTTATGACCGGCAAGGCCAACAGCGATCTTGGGCAAACAGGTTTCGTAAATTTTCAAAATCTCAGTTATAACAGCACATCGTTTTATGTTGATACATGGTGGCAGCAAATGTACCTTGGCGTGGGCGCTGCCAACCTTGCCATACAAAGCATACCTGCCATTAATGCGGCTGATTTAAGTGATCAGGACAAAACAAACATGCTTGCTGAAGCCCATACCCTGCGGGCACTCTATTACTTTTACCTGGTAAGGCTTTATGGCGCGGTGCCAATGGTAACAACAGTGCCGGCCAACCTGGATCTTAAATTAAAACGCACGCCCGCACAGGATATTTACGACAGCATTATAATACCTGATTTACTGCTGGCAGAAAAATCAACCCTGCCCTGGCATGATAATACCGGCAGGGTAACCATGGGCGCCGTAGAGGCAATACTGGCAGATGTGTACCTTACTTATGCCGGGGCGGCTATAAACGGCGGTAACCAGTATTATGCTGAATCGGCCAGGCGCTCTCTTAACATCATTCAAAACGGCGGGTATTCACTTTTTGATGATTATCACGATATGACACTGCCTGCCAATAAAAACAGCAGGGAGTTTATCTTCCAGGTGCAGTATGCTGCCAGTGTGCCTTCTACAAACCCGCTTACACCGCTTACTATCCCAAATTATTCGGGTATATCAAAGTATTCTGACGAATACGGCTCTGTCTATCCTACAGATCAATTTATCAAATCCTTTGCGCCTAACGACAGGCGGATACAGGAAAGAGAATTTTTTTATACCAAATACCCCGGCATAAAAACAGGCGACACTGTGTATTTTAAAAATACTTATATATACAAGTGGTTTGATTCCGTTGCGGTAACCAACACTGCTAAGTCTGACCTGAATTATACGCTTTACCGCCTTGCTGATGTGTACCTGATGTATGCAGAGGCATCTAACCGCGCAGAAGGCTCACCCAATGCAAACGCTGTAAGTTATGTAAACCTTATAAGAAAGCGTGCAGGGTTAGCGCCCATAGGGGTAATGAGCCAAACCGGGTTTGAACACGAAGTATGGCTGCAGCGCTATTTTGAACTTTGTTTTGAAAATAAAATGTGGTTTGACATGGTACGTACCCGTAAAGTGCATAATGATGTAACCGGCAAATGGGACGATTTTATAGGCCACACTACGGTATTTGGCGCCACTTTTACTGAAAGCCAGTTGCTGTTTCCCGTTCCCAAACAGGAAATAGATGTAAACCCTAACCTGTTGCCCAACAACACAGGTTTTTAGGTAAATTGTACTTATAACCGGGTAAAATGTTTTACGGGGCTATGTACGGTTTTTCATAGCCCCGTTTTTTGGGGTTTTGTTACAATGGCTTAAGCGAAGGGCAACCCGGCGGAGCATTTATTTAATGCACGGCCCGGTTTAATTTATCGCCTTCCTGTATTACTTCAGTGTTAATTGCCTTTACCCTGTTTACATCCATTTTTTCCACCATCCTGTCGTAGGTAAGCTGGCCGTTAACCTCGTGTTCAACATCGGTGGTTTGCGTGTAAATGGCTACGCTTAAGCCTTTATACTTCACCAGTTGCTCAACCTCCTGCAGCAACAGTACATACCGGTCGGTTAAAGCGGCTTTTGTGGGTTCAAGGCTGTAGGCATTGTTTTCAACAGGCCATAAATGCCCGCTGATAAATAAGCCAACCCCGCCAAACTCCCCCAACGATGCTGCCCTGTGTTCGTCCGGCACCGAAGCGCCATAGGGGCCAACATAAATATGGGTGTCAACATAATCACCGTTGCCGGGGTCGCCGTATGCCTGCTGGTAGCCGGGGTTGTTATTAAAACCAGAGTTGCCGTTTACCAGCCGGGAGGGGTCGTATTGTTTTACCCAGGCGGTAATTTCCTTTACATCAAAAGCGCCCCAGTTTTCGTTAAAAGGCACCCAGGTAACAATGCTTGGGCAATTGTAGTGGTCGTCAATAATCGCTTTTAATTCCTTACGGTAAGCTGCCCTTACCGTGGCTGTATCTTCAAACTGGTACCATATTGCGGGCATGTCCTGCCATATCATCAAGCCAAGTTTATCAGCCCAGTAATAAAACCGCTGCGGCTCTGTTTTCATGTGTTTTCTCACCAGGTTAAAACCGGCTTTTTTTGCATACCTAAGGTCAAATGCCAGGGCTTCATCGGTAGGGGCCGTCAGTATGCCGTCAGGCCAGTAGCCCTGGTCTAACAGGCCCAACTGCATTACAAAGCTGCCATTCAGTAAAGGTCTTACCACGCCATTTACTTTACCCAGCGTTATACTCCGCATACCAAAATAACTGGTTACTTCATCTGCTATATTACCATCGTTACCATACAGGGTAAGTTTCAAATCGTACAAAAAAGGGTTGCCCGGAGACCAAAGGGTTGGGTGCTGCACCGGCAGGTAAAAATACTCGCCTGTTTTGCCGCTGGCCGTTGCCACTGTTTTGCCTTTGCTTAACGCAGTAGCGGTTACTTTTGCTCCTGCATCGCCATCCACCCATATTTTTAACCGCCGGCCTTCAACATCGGGCAGTAAGCGAATGCTGTTAATATGGTTTTCATTAACCGGTTCCATCCATACCGTTTGCCAGATGCCGGAAGAAAATTCGTAGTCGCCCCGCGGGCCATTTTTGCCGGAAGGTGTTCTCCCGTCATTGGCATCGTAAGCAGCTACAACAAGGGTATCATTACGGCCTTTTAAAAATGGGGTGATATTAAACTGGAAGGCATCATACCCGCCGGCATGCGTGCCTGCTTTTTTGCCGTTAACAAATATGGCGGCATCATGGTCAACCGCACCAAAATGCAGGATGATTTGTTTGCCCTGCCATGCGGCAGGTATCTGCAATACCCTGCGGTACCACATATTTATTTCCTGCTTACGCTGAATGCCTGACAGGTAAGACTCCGGGCAGTAAGGCACAAGAATTTTTGCGGGTGTACTGCCAAACGCTGCGGGTGCTGCAGGGTTAAGCGCAGCCGGGGCATCTTTACCGCCCATATAATCCCACTTTCCGTTAAGGCATTGCCATTGCTGCCTGCGTAGCTGGGGCCTTGGGTATTCCGGCAGTGGCACGGCCGCTTCACGCGCAGTATTTGTCCAGGGGGTAGGCAGTTTCGCCTGCTGCCCGTGTGCTGGTGAAATAGAAGCAAAGGCAATTAAAAACAGCATATACAAATATGGTAACAACAGTTTTTTATATAAGCTTTTCATACACTTAAAATATTGGGTTTGTATGCGTGGGGCAAATGACGGCAGCACGGGTTTTTCTATTCTTTTTTTACCCTTCAGCCTGTGTTAATGCGTAAAAAGTTCAGGATAATGTTTATTAATCATTGCCTGCTCATCCGTATGCAATTGTGTAATTAAAACAGGTTTGTCCTGCGGCCTTAATCCCTTTTGGTTAATCCTGTTCATCAGGCTCCAGTCTTTTACAGGCTTTTCGGGGGATGGGTCGGCAGGCTCTGTGGCTTTTAAGTCGTACCGCGTAAAATCAATCACCATCTCCGGCGTATTTTTGTGCCAGTTTCTTAACAGCGCCAGCCTGAAATCTTTGTTCATAAACCACCGTATTTCTTCATTACCCCAGGAGCTTCCTATCCCCAACCCTTTTTCTTCAAAACGGTAATTTAATGTGCTGTTGTCTTTAAAATGGCTGCGCCATAGTTTGCCATATTCACCAAAGGTTACAAACTTAACATCGGGCCAGCGTTTAATTGTTGAGCCAACCCAGCGCTCCATAGCCCTGTAAGCAAACGTATCATCCCACCAGTCGTTCTGTCTTTCGGGTATTTTGGCAAGCGCGGCTTCCCATATATTGGGTATCCATCCAAAACCATTTAATTCAAAACCCCTGTCAAAATGCTGGGATTGTGTGTACATTACAGAGAGGTTGCCTATATCAAGCCCCCACTCGCCGTAAGACTCAATCGGCCCTACACCGCGCCGGCTTGATGCGCCGTTGTAAGGTGTTGTTCCCCTTATGCCTGAGCTGATGGTGGCATTTAAAAAATCCACGCTCCAGCCATCCAGCGAAGCGCAATCTATAAAGTCGCTGCTGCCCTGCGCGGGCTTGCAAAAATGTTCTTTAGAAGGGTAGTAGGGATAGGATAACGACCCGTCAGCCCCGCCGCCGTCCACTTCATGCTGGCTCCATATTACCGAGTGTGCAACATGAATATCTTCTTTTTCTGCCAGGTAGGCAAGGTTATCGGCTGATAAAAAGCCGCCCATTATACAATCCGGCCGGTAACTGTTGCCCACCATGCCGGAAATGGTTTGGATAGCTTCGGTCATCTCCCTGTTTACCCGCTCCCTTGGCAGGTACATAGCCGGGAAGTAACCGGGAAAATAAGACACTTCATCACCATATTTCTGCTGGCACTCCACCACGTATTTGCGTATATCAACATAGTGCGGGCGTTTATCTTCAAGCGCGTTCAGCGTAAAACCCCATGTAAGCCGCCCACCGGGGTTGTTTTTGGCAAAAGCCTCCCGCATGTTGCGTACCACCTCAGGCGTATGCGCAAAGTTTTCATCCCGGTTAATAAGCTTAACATCGCGGGACACCTCCCACGGCGAGGTGCGTATCATAATACAAAGCGTTACAAAACGGTTGCCCATTAACGATGCACGCCCTGCTAAAGAAGGCTGCGTTATTACATTTGAAGCTTTTACAAAAGGGGCCGCAGCTATTGCCGCACCTGTTAACAACGTGTCTTTGCAAAAATCCCGTCGCTGCATACTTATAATTTTTAAAGGGGCAATTTACATTACAGGTTTTTATTATACGGGCTGCAATAAAAAACATTTACCCCGCATACATGTAATGTTTACAAAATAAATGTACTGTTTACATGGGTGTGCTGCTGTTTACTGCGCTTTACCTGTTACGGTTACCGGCATTTTGTTAAGGGCTGCGCCGCCTTTTATAACAAAACCAGGCGTTGGGTATTTTATGGTTATGCCGTTTTAGGGGTACGCATTTTTAAGCCGCATAATACAATAGCTGCGCGGGGCAGCAGTAGTTAGCGTTTTTGGGTGCTAATGCCCTGCCTGCCGCTTACACGCGGGTTTAATAAAAAATAATTGGCATCACCGGCAAAAAGGCAATCCCTGTTATTCGCTGCAAATTTTAATTGTGCAATTATCGCCATTACAGTTATCGCCAACTTTTGGTATATCTTTCTCATTAAAGCCAACCTGTGAAATTCTCGTTTTGCATATTTCTTTTTTGCAAAGCGGAAAAGATGCCTGCCCCTTGCTGTTTGTAACTGTAGAAAAAAGTTTTTTGTCTTTACATCTTTCCACGGTAACCACTGCGTTAGCCACGGGCTGGTTATCGCAATCTGTAAT
>DASZUX010000231.1:0-4170 GCA_035547455.1 Chitinophagaceae bacterium | reverse complement strand
TCAAAATTTTTATCAGCCACAATTTTATTGCTAAGGTTGCTTTCTACATCACTCAGGCTTACTGCGGAGCGCTTTTTGCGTTGCTCCAGGAAGGTGAGCGATTCGTTGGTGGCAATACGGTAAAGCCAGGTGTATAGCTGGCTGTCTTCTCTAAAGTTATCCAGTGCTTTCCATACCTTAATAAGCATGTTCTGCAGCACATCATTGGCATCTTCGTGGTCAACCACCATTCTTCTTATATGCCAGTATAACTTTTCCTGGTATTTTTTAATTATTGCGGTAAAGGCCCTTTCTTTTGTTCCGGGTTGCCTGAAATCCCGCAATAACTCACTATCATCCAAATGCATGCAGGGTGGTTTAATATCATCAAAAATAAAAAACCCCACCGTATTGATGGGATTTTATTTACAAAGTTTAACGTACAAAAACCGTGCAGGACTGTTTAAGGCCTGTTTAACACAAATTTCAGAAATGGCAACAGTTGATATTATTCTTCATCTTTATCCAAAAGTTCTTCATCGCCGGGCTCCTCTTCGTCATCAAACTCATAGTCCGGCTCTTCAATATCCCATGCCTCTTCATCCTCATCTTCAAATAAGGTATCATATTCCGCTACCTGTTCTTCGGTAAGCTCTTCAATTATTTCAAAAACAGGTTCATCCTTTTTTTTCCAGTATGTCATATCAACCTCGTCAATCTGCAGTACAAGCACACATTTGCTGGTTTCCATTACAGTTTGCAAAAGTGTTATGTCGCTGGTTTCTTTTTCTTTAACAAGGTAGTAGTGCTCAAATGCAAGGTCGTTATAGGTAGCCATATTGTTGTATTTAGTACACAAAGTTGCTAAATAATACCGCGTGTATTGCAAAAAATATGTTAACGCTGTATTACGTCTCAGGCTAAATAAGGGTTGTTTTTCATTTCATACCCAATAGTAGTGGCCGGCCCGTGGCCCGGATAGACCACTGTTTCAGCAGGTAATACAAATAATTGCGCACGTATGCTTTGCAATAATTGATCATGATTGCCGCCGGGCAGGTCGGTGCGGCCTATACTGTCTCTGAAGAGCACATCGCCCCCTATTAAAAAATGCTGCTTCCTGCTATAAAAGCTTATGCTGCCGGGCGAATGGCCAGGCGTAAAAAGAACCTGCAATTCATCGCTGCCTAAGGTAACTGCATTACCGGGTGTTAGAAAATGCAGTGGGCCGCGATAGTTTGTAAAATGCAGCCCCCACATCTCACCCGACTGCGGGGCCCACTCAAGCATCCTTTCTTCAAGAGGATGAATATATAGTTCCAGGCCATACGTTTTTGCAACCCACCTATTGCCAAAAACATGGTCTATATGGCAGTGTGTATTAAGCAACTGCACCGGGGTTAAACCCTGTTTATCAATATGATTTTTAAGCGTTTCTTCTTCTGCAGTAAAATAACAGCCGGGGTCAATAATAAGGGCATCACCTTTTTCGTTGCTAAGCAAGAATGTGTTTTCCTGCAGCGGGTTAAACGTGAAGTATTCCACTTTTATCATAACACTTTTTTTACAGGTTGATTACAAACATTTGTGCTAATTTTAAAATTCTAAAGATCGGATATGCAAGTTAAACGCCTTAGCGCCGGATTGAGTTTTTTGGTTGTGGTTATTTTGTTGCCTACCTTATTAAACGCCCAGGTGAATACAGTAGAATTTGGAAAAAACAGGGTTCAGAATAAAAAGTTTACATGGAAATTTTACCAGAGCCCCAATTTTAATGTTTACTTTAATGAAGGCGGTCTTGAACTGGCCAAAAATGTTGTTGAAGTTGCCGAAGAGGAACTGCCCCAAATTGAGCAGGCGGTTGAGTACTCACTGCAACGCAGGGCTAACATTGTTATTTATGATAACTATGAAGATTATAAGACAAGCAACATAGGGCTGGGTATTGACTGGCAAAACGCGGGGGGTGTAACCAAGCTTGTTAATAACAAAATGGTTGTTTATTTTGACGGCAACCATAACACGCTGCGCATTAAGATACGCGAAGGAATAGCGAAAATATTAAGCGATAACATACTGTTTGGGGACGACATTGGCGAATTTGCCAGCAACGCTGCACTGCTTGACCTGCCCCAATGGCTTACAGACGGTTACGTGGAATATGTAGCCCAGCCCTGGGACCAGGAGAAAGACGACCAGTTAAAAAGTGCCATGCTAAGCGGCGATTACAAAAACTTTTACGCTTTTGCCTTTGATAAACCCACCCTTGCGGGCCACTCGTTTTGGTATTATGTAGCTGAGAAATACAAACCTGAAAATGTAACATACTTTCTATACCTGGCAAGGCTGTACAAAAATCTAAATACAGCATCAATGCGCATTTGTAAAAAGAAGTTTAAGGATGTGCTGGCAGATTTTATGGAGTATGAAGAACAGAAATATGAAAACGATTTACGGCAGCGCAAAAATGCCCCTAAAGGAAGGCTTAGCATAGTTGAGGAAAGTAACAAAACAACCGACTACTTTAGGTTTGCGGTTAACCCTAACCCAAAAAGCAATGCCTATGCAGTGGTTAAGTTTAAGGGCGGCGTTTACACCGTTAAGTATATTGATAACCTGTACGACGAGCAGGAACTATTAAAAATTGGCTTTCGTAATCTTGGGGCAACCGTAAATTCCAATTACCCCTTGCTGGCATGGGATGGCAAAGGTTCGCGCCTGTTGGTAATTTACCCTAAAGACGGCAAACTTTTTATGTTTGTATATGATGCTATTGCCAATATAAAACGGTTTAAGCAGGAGATAACGGGGTTTGACCAGGTACTGGATGCCAGCTTTATGCTGGATGCCAATACCTTATTATTAAGCGCGGTTAAAAACGGGCATACTGATATTTTTACCTATAAAATTGACAATGGCAAGATTAAGGCTATTACCAACGATGTATATGACGATCTTGACCCGGCCTTTGTATCTTTTCCCAACCGTACCGGTATCATTTTCGCTTCAAACAGGCCGGGCGTGCAGTCAGGCGGTGACACCGCGCTGCCCAGCAGGAACCATTTTAATATATTTTTGGTTGACCTGCTTAACGACGGCAACTTTAAGCAAATTACCCAACTAACTAACGTTAAATACGGCAACGCGCGTTACCCTACCCCTTATAACACAAGCCATTTTACTTATGTAAATGACGAAAACGGTATTGCCAACCGCTGGGCAGGCTTTTTTACTACACAGCGCGAAGGGCTTGATACTTTATATTATATAGGCGACGAAATATTGCGCAACCCGGGCGATAAAGAAATTGACAGCACGCTTAATGCATGGCAAAAACAGGAGCCGGATAGTGTGAGCTATTTCCAGGTATATAAAGATTCTACCTATACCTTTCCTATTACTAACTATCAAAGCAGCCTGCTTGAATCAAGGGTAGCCGGTAACAACCAGCAGGTAAGCGAGGTTAGGAGGGAAGGCGATGAAAAGTTTCTTTATAAATTAAAAGTTGATTCAATAGCATTGCGCAAGCGCAATGTAACGGCAAGGCCCACCGATTATATTAAAAAATTAGTGCAGCAGGACAGGCTGGCTGCCGGGCGTACCTCCATTAAAAAAGACAGTACTGCAGCAAGACCGGGAAAGAATATATTCCAGAACGAGTTTGAAGATGAAAAACCAGATTCATCAAAAACGCAGCAAGAAAGCGGGAATAATTCGGCAACCATTACGCCGGTAATAAATGGCAGGGAACCAGCGCTAAATAAATCCAGTTTATACGACTACCGGCTTAAGTTTAATGCCGATTATGTGCTGGCCGGGGTAACCAATAATATCCTGGTAAACAGGTTTCAGCCATACGCCAATGGTGCGGGGCCCATACAGTTAAACAATGGCAACGATGTTAATTTCTCCTTCAGGGTGGGCGCCAGCGATATAATGGAAGACGTGAAGTTTATAGGCGGTATACGTTTTGGCACCAACCTGGCAGACAAAGACATTTTCTTCTCTTTTCAAAATTACCGCCGCTGGCTTGACTGGGGTTTAACCTATTACCGCAGCAACATAAGTAATTATGCCGGCCTTTATACCACCATTGACCCCTCGCCATATTATGCATACGACAACGCATTATATACTAATCTTTACCAGCTAAACCTTGGCTTGCCCATTAATGAAATTAAAAGCGTGAGG
>DASZUX010000230.1:0-15971 GCA_035547455.1 Chitinophagaceae bacterium | reverse complement strand
TTCGGCTTGGTGATGAGTGGAATATCTTCGCAGAGTGCAGGTAAGTTAGAGAACCTTAAGAAGTACAATAAGGGTAGTGAATTACAACACAAAGAGTTTAGTGACGGCAGCGGGCTGGAAACCTACACTACTCAGTTCAGGATGCTTGACCCACAATTAGGTAGGTGGTGGCAGATAGACCCGAAGCCTGATATGGCATTAAGTCCATATTCTGCAATGAATAACAATCCTATTTCCAATAGCGATTATTTAGGCGATACGTCAAGAGCACGTCAAATTGTTCCGCTGATAATATCACAAAAGAAATGGCCAAATGTTTATGCTACTATGATGAAGGGACTTGCAAAAGGTAATGGACTACTATTAACATATGATCCAAGTAGGTCAAATGCGCGGCGCAGAAGAACTGAAGCGCAGAACGGACAAAAAGCTCCTGATGGGTATCATGTAGATGAATATCCTTATGCAAGTACACAGGAAGGGGGAAAGGCAGACCCTTCAAAGAACAAACCCGGAGCAGCAACTAATATTGTACCCAAAGAAGAGAATGAAGAGCATGGTGGTTATGTGGGAAATCAAGTTCAAAAGTATAATATGCAGCTGGGTGACAAATTTTTAATTATTCCAGAACCTGATAATGAAGAGACGCCTTCTTTACCTCCGGCCGGCGTACAACAAAAGCAACAAGATAATACGGGCGAAAATGCACCTGGCAAGATAATCAACCTAACCCCGCAGCCCCAGAATACGGAAAAAATAAGGACAGCAGCAGCGGTTGGTGCTGGTGCTGTGGCAGGATATATACATATAAAGTAATAGAAGCAGCAGCTAGTTGGGAATGCTTTGGATGTTTAGCTTGGCTTACCCCGTAATCAGTGATTTGATGATTTTTATATATACAATAAATGGCTTTGTATATCATGTGTTTTGATAGTTATAACCGGAGTTATTAGAAAAGTATATGAAACAATTAAAAGAACTATTATCAGAGTTTGAAAATAATCTTAAAGAACAGCATGCTCCTATTTTATCTAAGCTATCGCCGGGAATTAGTTTAGAAAAAATAGAAAATATATTTAAACAAAATGGCATTGAAAATAACAGTCTAAAAGAATTGTATCATTGGCGGGATGGAATAAGCTACAATAGCGGCTGGACAGTAGGTGAATTTGATTTTTTCTCTTTCGGGATTTTGATGTCTTTAGAAGATATGGTTAAGCATCAGAGTATTTTGTCTATACCAACAGATACACAAAGTAAATTGTTGTTGCCTGTTTTTGCAACAGGCGGAGGGGATTACATTTTATTTAATGTAGATAATAATAGTAAGGATTATAACAGATTACTATTATATGCACCAATGCTTGTCCTTTCAAAAACGCCTATGCCTATATATGACACTTTAGAAAGTTTTTTTGAAACAATAAACGAATGTTACAAAGTTGGAGCGTATAAATTTAATGAAGCAGGAAGATTAGACGTAGATTATGAGCTAGAACAAGAGGTATCAAAACAAATTAATCCAAATGCTGAATATTGGAATGGATAAAATGATATACACAAACATGCAATACTTGTTATTTTTGTTTAAAATATAAATCCCATAGCGTTTGAATTAACACTTTTTCTCGCTTGTTTTTATTGATATCTTTTTGACCTTCTTTGCTCCATAAAAACGGGAGGAAAGCCATGCCTTCATTACCGTTAAGAGAAGAAGCATCTTTTTGCCAGTTGTTCCATTTAAATCCTTGATAATATTTATTTAAGTCGCCTGTAAAACAAAAAAATAGAAAATCAGTATAAGTCAATTGTGTATTCTCCCATTTTAGATTATCGGGAGAAAAATAAAATACTTTGCCGATATTAGTAGTATCAAAAGCACCTGCATTTATTGCAAAGAAACCACCCAGCACATCATCTGCGATTAGTAAAAATTTAGTTGGTTCACCAACATTATTAAATGATTTTCCTTTATTCCAATCCATTAAACTTCTATCAAGCCGTCTATTACCGGATCCCAAAATTCTTATCCACCCACTATCAATTAATAAGCCGCCTGTCTCGTAGATGATTGCTCCCATTGGAGAACGGGTTGTTACTTGTGTTAGATATAAGGCGCTATCCGCGCGCATTTTATTTTTTGGCAAAACTTCAACTGGATTTTTTGCATCTTTAATCCATTGCTTAACCATATTCCATGTGCTACTGTCTTTAACAACAAGTTCATTAAGCGGCTTCATTTTTATTTGCCCATATATTGTCATTGGTACTAAATAAATACACAAAATAAGACGGTGCAGGTACTTCATAAGTATTAAAGGTTTTAGGATGCGTGCGCTTTTTTCACTTTAAAATCCCTAAGCGCCATATCAATAAGGTTAAGCACGAAACTTTTGTTGTCATCCGGCAGTTTGCTGATATCTTCCAGCCTGCGCAGGGCTTGTTTATCCAGTTCCAGCGTTGTTTTGCCAAGCAGGTAATCAACCGACACTTCGAGAGCATCCGCTATTTTAGAAACCACTTCAACAGAAGGCGTAATATCCCCTCTTTCATATCTTCCCACCACGTCGCCGGATGTGCCTATTATCCTGCCCAAGTCAGCCTGTGAAAGCCCCTTTTTCTTGCGGATAAGCAGCATATTATCATGTAAAGCCATACTGATATGTATTTAAAATGCCTATAAAATCAGCGTTTTGTCAAAATTAAATGAATGATACATCATAAACAATACAAATAAATTTGGTTATATCCAGACGGATATTTTAGTTTTGTGAATGATAAGTCTTATTACCTGTCTGCAAAATATTTATCCACATGGATTTTAAAATAAATACCGCCAACCCCAACGCCATCACCTACACCACGGAAGAAATAGGCTTTACGATACTTGGCGGCATGCGGCTGGACGGGCTGGACCGCTTAAGGGTAACGCTGCGCATGGAAGTGCTGAACCGCAAGTTTGAGCACTACCAAAATAACCCCGAGTTGGCCGCATTACCGTTAAACCACAACTTAGACCTGTACAACGATGTACAGGTAGAAAAGCTGGTGCGCAAGGCGGCAGAGCGTTTAGAGATAGGCACGCTGCAAATAGTAAAAGCCGTTGCCGATATTACAAGGCAGTTAGAGTTATACAGGCTGCAAATGATAGAGCAGCAACAGTCCGCGCAGGAAGTAAAAAAGAAGATGCTTACACCGGATGAGCGCGAAGAAGCCATTAATTTTTTGATGCAGCCCAACCTTATGCAGCGGACTAATGCGTTAATCGGGCAGGCCGGTGTTATCGGCGAGGCATACAACCGGCTGCTTATGTACATCATCTTTACGAGCCGCAAAAGGGAGAACCCCCTGCATATTATCAGCTTTGGCAGCAGCGGCGCAGGCAAGAGCCATTTACAGGAAAAAGTGGCCGAGCTGATACCCGAAGAAGACAAGATAGAAAGCACCAGCTTAACCAGCAATGCGCTGTATTATTTTGGCGAGTATGATTTACAGCACAAACTTATATTAATAGAAGATATGGACGGCGCGGAAGCCGTGCTGTATGCCTTGCGGGAATTGATAAGCAAGAAGCATATTATAAAGCTGGTGCCGATGAAAGACAGCAGGGGCATCACCAAAACCATCACGTTTAAAGTAAAAGGCCCTGTAACGGTGGCAGGCTGCACCACGCAGGAAAGCATCTACGAGGATAACGCCAACCGCAGCTTTTTGATATACATAGACGAGAGCAAAACACAGGACGAAGCTATTATGCACTACCAGCGCAAAAGAAGCGCAGGAACGGTAAACAGCGAGGAAGAAAGAAGCATCAAACAACTATTGCAAAACACACAAAGGCTACTACAGCCGGTACAGGTGCGCAACCCTTATGCAGAACTGTTGCAGATACCAGGCGAGGTGTTTAAACCACGCCGCACCAATGCGCACTACCTGCAATTTATAGAAGCTGTAACGTTTTACCACCAGTACCAGCGTGAGAAGCATACCGATGCCGCCACCGGTGAAACCTACATCAACACCACGCTGGAAGATATTGCGGAAGCCAACAAGCTGATGAAGGAAGTACTGCTAAGAAAAGCAGACGAGTTAAGCGGCGCCGCGCGGAATTACTTTGAGCAGTTAAAACAAGCCTTGCAGGCAAGCAAACAAAGCACATTTACCAATAAAGAAGCAAAGCAGTTGCTACGGCTGCCCATCAGCACCGTAAAGCGTTATAACCTGCAACTGTTACAAAGTAGCTACATAAAAAAGAATGAAAATAAAAAGACCAAAGCCTACCACTTTGAAATTACCTCTTACGAAGAATACATGCAGCTAAGCAACAGCATTGCCACCGTGCTGGATAACATTTACCAAAACCTTACAGCCCACCAGCCCGCAACGGCTCAAACAGCAAGTGAGCCGGTGAAGCCCAAGCGTGTAAAGCCATTGGCAGCAATAGCCCAATAAAACAGCAAAACGAACAAGCGCCGTAAAATTATTACACCATGAAGCAATTACCCGTTACATCGCCAGCGTACCAGTATATAGAAAAAAGCTTTAAGGAGTGGCTGGAGATAGTAGGCTATAGCTGGCAGGTATCGTACTACATGCCCCTGCAAATAAGGGGGCTGTTCAACTGGCTGGAAAAGCAAAATAAAGCCCAAATAACGGATATTACCACCGAATTGATAAAAGAGTATTACCACACTGAATTAAAGCAAAGGAAGAACCTTTTATACGGCGCAGGCACGCTAAGCAGCAAACACCTGAATAAAAACCTGCATGCCTTAAAAAAGTTCACCGAATACTTACGCCAAACCGGCAAGCTGGCTATACCCGTGCTGAACATACAGCAGGAAGAAATCACGGACAGCAAGCCAACGGTATTGACCGAAGAAGAAGTACAGCAGTTATATAAGGCGGCAACGGTAATGCCGGAGAAAATGCGGCATGGCCGCAGCATGGAGTATTACGAGTGTGTCGCCCTGCGCCACAGGGCGATGCTGGCCGTGTTTTACGGGTGTGGCTTAAGAAGGAACGAGGGCTACCACTTAGACATTACAGATATAAACCTTGACAGCGCCTTATTGCATGTACGCAAAGGCAAGGGCTATAAAGAAAGGTTTGTACCGATAAGCAAACGCGGTGTGCAGCATATAACCACGTACTTATACGATGGCAGGCCGGTGCTGTTAAAGGACAGCAAAGAGGATGCGTTTTTTATCGGGGATAATGGCAAACGCCTGGGCTACCAAATGCTGCTGCTATGCCTGCAATCGCTTGTCCTGCGCACGGATAACGCGGGCTTGCAGCAAAAAGAAATCGGGCTGCATACGCTACGCCACAGCATCGCCACGCACCTGTTAGGCGCAGGCATGGGGCTGGAACAGATACGCGGTTTTTTAGGGCATGGCAGCCTTGAAAGCACCCAAATCTATACGCACTTAATAAACGAAGAACATGCAGCAGTTTAAAGAATACCTTACCCTGAAAGGCTATAGCAGCGCCACCATAAAAACGGTTGTTAAGGCAGTGGAATATTTTTTAACATGGTGTGAGCAGGAAAATATAAACGATGTTACCGAAGTAAGCCACAATGATGTAATGGGCTATGTACAGCACTACAATATAAAAGGCACAGGCAAAAAAACAATAGCCCATTACATTATGCACCTAAGCAAGTATTATGATTTTTTGCAGGAAGAAAACGAGGTGCAGGACAACCCGTGCAGCAATATTAAAATAAAGGGCATCAAGCGGAAGGTGCTGTATGAGATAGTAAGCATGGAAGAACTGGAAAAGCTGTACCATGACTATGCAACAGAAGTTATTATTGAAAAAAGCGAAACCCTGCGCAACCCGCCGCCCATGCAGGTGCAGGCGATGGCAAGGAAGCGGAACAAAATAATATTGGGCTTGCTCATTTACCAAGCGGTACGCAGCGAGGAAATCATACGGCTGCAGGTGGGCGATGTGAAGTTGAGAGAGGGCAAAATTTTTATCGCGGGGGCAAAGCGCAGCAATGAACGAACAATGAAATTAGAGAGCGGGCAGGTGTTTGACTTGCTGGATTATATCAACGGTACGAGAAAAGAAATCATGCACCACAAAGGCATCACTGCACCTGCGCAACAACTTTTTTTTAACATTGGCAATAGTGAACGTACCACCAATTTTTTACATGTGCTGCTGGCGCACCTGAAGCAGATGAACGGTAAAATAAAGAACCTCGACCAGGTGCGGGCAAGCGTTATTACCCACTGGCTAAAGCTGCATAACCTGCGCAGGGTGCAGTACATGGCAGGCCACCGGTACATCAGTTCAACTGAAAGTTACAAAGCCAATAACCTTGACGGGCTGAAAGAAGATATTGCGAAGTTCCACCCGTTTTAATGGTGTTCGATTCCTGTTCTCCATCCTGAACAGGAGCGCAATCGAACACTAAAAATATCCCACCCTTACCCTTAAGCCCCGCAGGCAACAACATAGCCGGAGCGGGGCATTTTTTTGTAAAAACCAGCCCGTTACCGTCATTAATGACGGTAGTTTATGGGTGTTACAGTACTCCCATAAACTACCCTGTTTTTTATCCAGTCCCATTATGAGATATTACAGGCTGCGCCTGTTAGCTGCAAGCGCTGCCTTGCGGCAGCGGAAGAAGAAGCCACGCGGCGCCAGCCCTTCCTGCGGGGTTGCCGCCTGCCGAGCATTTTTTTGCCCCTTGGCTGCCCTGCATGCAGCCCCTTGGCAGGCACACAAACCCAATGCCCAGAAGCCACCATTGCCGGCCAAAGCGCTGCAAGGCCGACCCTTCGCAAGCCGCAAAAAAGCCATCCGCACAGGCGGAAGCAAAGTAACATAAAGTGGCCTTATAGGCTAAAGCACACAGAACCTTTGCACAGAAGCCAACTTTGCCTATAAGCACTTTATGTTAAATAGCCAACCCCGCAGAACCCACCGCACGGCAGACGCATAAGTGAGCAGCGTAAACTGTCGCAGCCGCCGCAGGCAACATACAATCTTGTACAGCGCAGGGGCGGCTTTGACTTGCATTTTTTGATAGATAAAAACACGGGGGCTGTAGTAACATGGCCGGGCTGCAGAATACGTTTTTATCTATCAAAAAACGCTGTGTTTATCCACCTTACCGCCCTGTGCGGATGTTAACGCGAAAAATTTAATTCCCCTTAAGGCGGGAATGGCAAGGTGTACAGTTGTCGGACAACATGTTAAAAATGCCCTTGCTCCGTAGTCGCATGGCAAGAAAAACACGCACAAAAAATACAATACCCCATCATTTTTTACCCGCTTTTTTTATGGCAGGAGCGTAAAAAATCATCATCACATCACCGGCAATAAATGATGGCCACTCGGTGAACGTTTAATAAAAATTACCGCAGCCGATGGCATCATTTATTGACGATGATGTTCCAAAGCACCGCCTGAAGTTGACTGCAAACTTGTGAAGCTGCGCGGGGCTGCGGGCGTTCCTTGCGATGCTCCCCTGTTCAAATTTTTACGCTGTTCCCTGTGCGCAGGTGCAGCGCCGGCCTGTGTCGCCTACTTTACATAATATGGTTATAAGCAAGGTTAGCCGTCGCAGCAAAGGTTATGTGTGCCTTAGCTTATAACAGCATATTATGTAAATGTTGGTTGGCCTTCGTGTCGCGGGTGTGTCTGGGTGTGAGCATGGCATGTTCCTATCTTTTTAGGGAAACATTTTTTTAAGAAGGTATTTTTGTTTAAAATAACAAAAACTATGGCAGAAAAAATGGACGTTATTACAGCCGCCTTCAGCAGGTATCTTACGGGTTTTGCACTATCAAAGGCTTTATTAGAAGATTATGTAAAGGTTGTTGCCAAACTTGAAAATGTACCCGAGGCCGAAGTAAAAGACCGCGTTTGGAAAAGGACAGATGAAATTTTTAAGGAGACTTTGGAAAAGCAGCGCAAAGAAACAGCCGAAGCTTCCTGAAAAATTATTTGTTAAAGCCCTTGCAACCCTTGAAAAAAATATCTATTTTGTTGGAGCAAGTTCTTTGATAAAAACTGTTATTTTTTTGGGTGAAGCCCCTTTAAAAAAACAGCCGTTTTTTTAAAAAAGGTATTAGGGCAAAAAGGGTGTAAGCGGAAAAAAACGCGATAATTATTATCCGTTCGGCTTGACGCAAAGCGGTATATCTTCTAAAGCGGCGGGGAAGCTGGAAAATAAGTTGTTGTATAATGGCAAGGAGCTGCAGCATAAGGAATTTACTGATGGGAGTGGGTTGGAGTGGACGGACTATGATGCACGTATGTATGACCAACAAATAGGCAGATGGGCTGTGATTGACCCTAAAAGTGAATTGTCGAGAAGATGGTCGCCATACAACTATGCGTATAATAATCCTATAAGATTTATAGACCCGGATGGCATGGCTCCCGAGGTCAATATCTCCGGAGATGAGAAAAATAAGGCTTTCCAAGATTTACAGGCTTCTGTAAGTGGTTCACTGAAATTGTCAATGGATGATGATGGGAATGTAAGTTACCAAATTGTTGAAGGAGCAGCCATAACAAGGGCAGCGGACAAATTAATGCAGGCTATTGATGACAAGTCTAAAACAGTTGAATTAAATGCTACTTCTGCGAATGAAGTATCGACTGTAGATATGGACGAACCCGGCAATTTGGTTGTAGGCGCATATCAGGGGTCACTATCTGACGGGGATGGTAAAGTAGTTGGCCTTCAAACAGTGAACCCGAACCAAGCCGCAGCAATTGAAGCTAATGGGGGTACGAAGGCATCTACGTCAGTCTTACACGAGGTTTTGGAATCGTACACAGCTATGACTATTGGCACTGGGGTACATGATATCAGAAATTCGGCCGATGGCGATAATACATATTTAGCGGCGCATAATGCAGTAAATAAAATACCCGGGGCTAATACTGATGAAATAGCGAGAGACTTAAGCAAAGATGAAGGGAAATTCCGTCCGGGCTACGACACTTTTTTTCATACGAATCCAGCTACAGGTAAAAAAGTAGTATTATACCAGTCTAAAGAATAAAAAATGAGCCTTAATTATTGTCATTCTATTTTGTTGAGCCTGTTTGTTTTATTAATCTCTTGTGTGACAAGCAAGAAAGCCGTTAGCCCGCCGGCAGCGACAGACAAATTAAAAATTATCAGAACTGATTCTACAAGGGATTATTACGTATTTAAAACAAAAAATAATTTGGATTCGGAAATAATAGTTCTTGCAGAAAAGGGGGCAATTATTAATTGCCGGCCTTTTAAAAAATTCATTCTGTCAAGTTGTATTCAACAGACATCAGTACTGAAATCAGGTTCTCATACGGACTTTGTAGGCATGTATTTACATGACATTAACGGAATACAAATTAGAACAGGAAACCAGTTAATTAAAATTATCAGGGATTGTAATTGTTTTTCAAATTAACCCTCTGTAGGATTGCAAAACAAAAGTTATTACAGTTCTTCGTTGCCTACGGTTCTACGGAGTGTAATAACAATCCTGCCCTTGGCAGGTATTTAAAGAGAGCAAAAGCAAAATGATACATACAGCCGTTTGTTAACCAGCCAAACGGTTTTTTTATGAGATGAGGTGTCCAAATAGTTGCAGTATAATTAAAATCATTACCGGCGTAGGATGAGTAAAGAGTGTTTTAGTAAAAAGTGTTTTCATAGGATAATTGTAAAGCCCCGGTTAGGGGTTTTACTTTTTAAGATGCGTAAGCCTTACGCGCTTTGTGATGCGATATAGCCATATCAATAAAGTAATACACTTTATCTTTTTCTCCTGCGGCAGGGCTTCTATATCTTCTATGCGCTTTAATAGTTTTTTATCCAGCACCATATTAGCAGAGCCCCTCTGCTATGCGTAGTGTTCTGTAAAAATAAAAAAGACGTGCTGCTATCCAAAGAGTTAGTTTAACGCTCTTTGGATTTATAATAAAAGCCAGTTTACAACTGGAATTTGAAAAAAAGCTACATAGTTTAACCAGCCAACAGCCTCTCCCCCATAAAATAAATCCTAAAACAACAGTCTGCCGGGTTACGATAATTAAATTTTTGTTTACTTAGCGCATGCTGCATTTTAGCGAGGTACAAAAACAATACGGGGCCTATACTGCGTTGCACATTAATAGCTTTACCATTAACAGCGGTATTGTTTGGCTGCAGGGTGAAAACGGCAGCGGCAAAACCACCCTGCTTAAGCTAATTGCCGGCCTGCTGCCCTTTACCGGGGATATTACCCTTAACAATACGTACAGCCTTAAAAGGCAGCGCAGGCAGTTTGTGCAGCTTATAAACTATGCAGAAACAGAGCCTTTGTACCCGCCGTTTTTAACCGGCAGGGAACTGGTAAAGCTATACTGCCATGCCAAAAAAGGCAGCATTACCGAAACAGAACAGTTGCTGCAGCAACTAAATATATACGATGCCTATAAAAAGCCGCTGGGCACATACTCAAGCGGTATGGTAAAAAAATTAAGCATTGCGCTGGCATTTATTGGCTGCCCCGCCTGGATTTTGCTGGATGAGCCGCTGGCCACGGTGGATGTACATTCCGTGCAAACTGTATGCAACCTTATACAAAGCCGGCATAATGCAGGTGCATCGTTTTTAATTACATCTCACCAGGCATTTTTTTCGGGTTCGTTGTTTTTTACCACTGCCTTGCTGGCCGAAGGGCAAACTATTAAAAACATTACTGTTTGAGGGTTACCCTTTCCATATTGCAAAAGGTAGTGATAAACTATTTTTATAAAATAAACACGGGCTTTTTTTTGATGGTGTTTTTTGTAATGTTCGGGTTACCGCAGAATGTTATGCAGTTTCACCACAGCCTTATAGATGGCATTATTAAAACACCTTCTTTTTTACTTGCGGTTATGGCTGCATGGCTGCTGTACAATGGCAAGTGTATGGATTACGTAATAAAACAGCTAATACACCCGCGGCAGCATTTTTTGTATTGCCTGTACAGCCTGCCCGCAAGTACGGCATATATGTATTTGTTATATGTACAGGCAATGGTGTACCTGCCGGCAATTATATATTCGGGCTGCAT
Source organism: Chitinophagaceae bacterium (assembly GCA_035547455.1). GTDB lineage: Bacteria > Bacteroidota > Bacteroidia > Chitinophagales > Chitinophagaceae > JABDFW01. The sequence goes on along the minus strand of DASZUX010000230.1, from coordinate 4,905 downwards.
AATTGTGGTTGCGTTGCAAACGCAGCATATTACCGCCGCGGCTGAGGTTTTATTATTTAATGCCATGGTAACATGCTTAACGCCTTTATTGTATATGGGCGTGCTGTTGCGGCAACCTGTAAGGCTTATGCGTGTGCCCCGTATTAAAACAAGGCTGCCCAAGCCCCTGTTCTCGCTGCCTTTATACCACATTTGGCATAATAACAAACAAATGCTGTTTGTATCAAAGTTGTTTTCCCTGTTTGTGCTGTATATATTTTTTAAGCTGTTTCAGCCAGACCATCCTGATGTGCGCCCGGTGCTGCTGTGTTTTATGCTTGCCGCCGCAGTTAACCTGGCTATTATTTTCGAGATTAAATTTTTTGAGGACACCAGTCTTTCTTCAGTACGCAACTTCCCCCTCACGGTTGTACGCAGGTTTGTTAACATACAGCTTCTATACGTGTTATTGTTATTGCCGGAATTGCTGTTTGTATGGAAGGGTTACGCAGTGTTTTTTACCCTTACTGATTATGCCCAGTTACTGCTGATGGGTACAGCGCTGCTCTCGCTTTGTTATGCCCTGTTGTTTACCGGCATTACTACCATGGATGGGTTTATCCGCATTATATTTGTTATACTGGTTATCCTGTTCTTTATTATCCTTTACAACCCCGGCATATTGCTGGAACTTTGTATGCTGGCGCTGGCATTTGGCTTGTATGCATCATATTATTATGATTACGGGGAAGTGATGGAATAAATGCTGCGCTTTAAATATTTCGCCGCCATTCATGCCTTTTCCGTAAGTTTAAGCATAATACCAGCAAGCCATGAATAGTTATCCCAGCATTTTTAATGATGTTATAGGCCCGGTTATGCGTGGGCCTTCCAGCTCTCACTGTGCCGCATCATTACGTATTGGCAGGCTGTGCAGAGACCTGGTGGATGGCAATATACAGCATGTATTAGTTGAATTTGACCCTAACGGCTCCCTTGCCACCACGCATAAAAGCCAGGGCAGCGATATGGGCCTGTTTGGTGGCTTTTTGGGATGGGAAGCATACGATGAGCGGCTGCCCGAATCAGAAAAATTTATGGGGGTAACAGGCATTACAGTGGAAATAGAAATTCATGGTATTGGCGCTGCACACCCGAACACCTATAAACTTACCATGAGTAACAGGCAGGAAAGCCGCCGGCTCACCGCCATTTCAACCGGGGGAGGTATGATTGAGGTGATTGAAATTGACGGTGCAGCGGTAAGTATGGCGGGCGATTTTTTTGAAACACTTATTTATTGTAAATCCTCCGCCGGTATCATTAATTTTTTACAAAATGCATTTACGTATGACGATATAATGCTTCACACAGGTGATATTGATTTTATTGAATTAAAGGCGCAGCAGTTTTTGCCACAAAATTTATATAATGAATTGCTGGCTATGGAGGAAGTGCTTTTTATAAAACAGCTTTCCCCGGTATTGCCCGTTATGTCCCGCAAAAACCTTTATGTGCCGTTTATTACCTGCGAAGAAATGCTGCAGTATAATGAAGGAAAAGACCTGCACCTGTGGCAGTTAACGGTTGCATACGAAAGCGCAAGAGGTAATATTAGTAAAGAGGAGGTATTCGAAAAAATGCGTTCTATTGTACGAATTATGTCTGCTTCCATACAATCCGGGTTAAAGGGTACTCACTATGATGACCGTATTTTGCCCAGCCAAAGCCCGATGTTTAAAACACAAATGGATTTAAACAGGCTTATAGGCGGCAGCGTTAATAATACCGTAGTAATGTATGTAACCGCTATGATGGAGGCTAAAAGCAGCATGGGCGTAATTGTGGCCGCACCAACGGCGGGCAGTTGCGGCGCTTTACCCGGAGCTTTAATTGGCACAGCCGATGCAATGGGCCTGCCCGAAGATGAGGTAGTAAAAGGCATGCTGGCAGCGGGTTTAATAGGCGTATTTATTACGGCCCATGCCACTTTTGCTGCAGAAGTGGGTGGCTGCATGGCCGAAACAGGTTCAGGCGGCGGTATGGCGGCTGCGGCCCTGGTGTGTATGGCGGGCGGAACACTGGAGCAGGCGCTGGGCGCTGCATCGCTGGCGCTACAAAATTCGTTAGGGCTTATTTGCGATCCTATCGGCAACAGGGTGGAAGCACCCTGCCTTGGCAGGAACGTTATGGCTGCAAGTAATGCATTGTCGTGTGCAAACATGGCCCTGTCTGGTTACAAATACCTGATACCGCTTGACGAAGTAATAGTAACGATGAAGGCTGTGGGTGACCAGATTCATCATACATTGCGCTGCACTAACCTTGGTGGCTTATCAGTAACAAAAACCGCTAAAGCAATTGAGGCGGGGCTGGAACAGCAGCCGCAGGCTTTTTTTAAAGTGTGCTAAACAGGCAAAAAAATAACACCGGGCCTTTACCATCATGCCGTGTAAAACACTTTTTCATTTTACATCACCGCTTTCAGTCCTTCTTTTTTTAAACCCTGTTATTACCATCATTATGCCTGTATAAATAACCACGCCAATTACAATCCACGTAACGGTTGTAAGATTTAATGACTTTACAATAAATGCAGCAATAAGCACTGCTGCAATACTTGGTACAGCCATACCTAATGCGGCCTTACGGTTATAGGCGCCGGCCTTTATAAACTTTACCGATGCAGGCGGCATTAAAAACGCGCATGACCCCATCATAATGGGGAAAGCAGCGATAGCAGGTAAACCCAATGCATATACAAGCGCCATACAGGGCGCATATAGCCCTATGCCTACAGTCATTAAAGCACCTAAAATAAAATTGGCAACAGCGGCAAATACAAGCGTACCGCCACGCAATGCAGTTATATTACCGTACGCCGCTATCCAGTGCATATTTTTCGCGAACATAAAGCCTGCCGTAACCAGCAGTGCAAACCCCATAATTAACCTAATCCTGGTAACAGACATGCGTGCAACTATGCCCGCACCAATTACGGCGCCCACAACTGCCATTACCAGCATTACTACAAGGGTAAGTGTATCAACTGTAATCACCTTAATATAAATGGCAGCCTGCACCAGCGTTGAAAAAGTATTAGCCACATTCAGGGTACCGGGCATCTTTTTGTCTTCAGTTTGCTTTGTAGCCCGCAATAAAGCCGTTTGCGGTGCAAAGGCGCCTATACCCAGCGTATCAAAAAAATTTACAATAAATCCTATTATGCCCGTTTTAATCCAGCTAACATTTTCAAGCTGGTGCCTATGTGCATTAAAATCGCGCAGCAGGCAGTAGCTAAACCACGCACCAAAAACAGCCAGCGCACACCAGATTACAATTATCATAGCAGTTATTTGTTGCTGCGTAAGATACTATATAATCTGTTTTGTCGCTGCTGCCTGCAGCAGGATAACGGGCAGCCGTTTAAATAAAAGGTTGCAGGCGGGTGATGCAAATATGCGGTTGTTTGATTATTTTGCTGTTTTACATTTTATAACATGATATATTCATCAAAACTAACTGCTGCTCTTGCGGCCGGCATGCTGGGCGCTGCTGCCCTAATGTTATCAACACCGGTACTTGCCCATTATGGTGGTAAACAGCCGGTAGCTGATTCAACCAAAAAAGATTCAGTTAAGTACCAGCATTACAAAGACCTTCCCTTAAAACCGGGACGCACAATTTCTTTTAACACATCAGAAGGCACCTGGACATCGCTGGATGTTAGCCCTGACGGCAAAACCATTGCGTTTGACCTGATGGGTGATATTTATACCATGCCTATTACCGGCGGTGAAGCTACTGCTGTAACAAAAGGCTTGGCATTCGACTCGCACCCGCGGTTTAGCCCGGACGGCAAAAAGCTGCTGTTCAGTTCAGACCGCAGCGGCTGCGAAAACGTTTGGTGGATTGATTTTGAGAAGAAAGATACTTTCCAGGTAACAAAAGAAACTGAGCAGAATGTGCCCATGGCCTGCTGGACACCCGATGGGGATTATATTATTTATTCAAAAGGCAAACTAAATGTACAGCTATACATGGTGTACAAAAACGGCGGCGGCGGCACACAACTGATTGACGGATTTGGCAGCCTCAAAACCATTGATCCTGCCGTAAGCCCGGATGGCCGCTATATATATTTCAGCAGCCGTAACGGCGCGTGGAATTATAATGCTGCTTTACCCCAGTACCAGTTGGGGATGTACGACAGGAATAATGGCAAGTTTACCATTATTACTTCGCGCTACGGTTCAGCATTTACGCCTGTACTGTCAAAAGATGGCAAATGGCTGGTGTATGGCAGCCGTTTTGAAGACAAAACAGGGCTGGTATTGCGTAACCTGGAAAATGGTGATGAAAAATGGCTTGCTTACCCTGTACAGCGCGACGACCAGGAATCTATTGCGACTATGGGTGTGTTACCCGGCATGGCTTTTACGCCAGACAGTAAGGCCGTAGTGGCATCTTATGGCGGTAAAATACACATGATTCCTCTTGATGGCGCAGCACCGGCCGAGATACCTTTTACGGTGAACATGCGGTTAGAACTTGGTCCTGCCCTGCAGTTTAAATACCCCGTAAAAGATACCGCGTATAATCTTGCTACGCAAATAAGAGATGCGGCGCCTTCGCCCGACGGTAAAATGCTGGCGTTTACGGTGCTTGACCGGCTTTATGTAATGGATTACCCGAATGGCACCCCAAAACGCCTTACCTCGAATGATTTTACTGAAGCCGAACCTGCATGGAGCCCTGATGGAAAAAGCCTTGCATTTGTAACGTGGTCAGCACAAGGGGGTGCACTGTATAAAGTAAATGTTACGGGCAAACCCAACCTGCAAAAACTAACTACAGAACCTGCATTTTATCATGACGCAGTGTTTGACGCTAAAGGGGAACGCATTCTGTTCCTGCGCACACCGG
>DASZUX010000229.1:0-8963 GCA_035547455.1 Chitinophagaceae bacterium | reverse complement strand
TTTATCAGGGCATCGTATGCAAGCTTTACACGTTCCCAGCGTTTATCTCGGTCCATCGCATAATAGCGCCCGCTAACGCTGGCAATTTTACCTGCGGAGGTATTTAAAAATGCCTGTAGTTCTGTTATAAAGCCAAGCCCGCTCTTAGGGTCGGTATCACGGCCATCGGTAAAAGCGTGTATATACACTTCAGTAAGGCCCTGCTGTTTACAAACATCGCAAATGGCCTGCAGGTGTTTGGTATGGCTGTGTACACCGCCATCGCTTACCAGGCCCAGCAGGTGTAGCGGTTTGTTGTTTGTTTTTGCATAGTTAACGGAAGCCAGCAGGTGTTCATTTTTTGCAAAGCTGCCATCCCGTACAGCAACGTTAATACGTTGCAGCTCCTGGTAAACTATACGGCCTGCACCAAGGTTAAGGTGGCCTACTTCGCTGTTGCCCATCTGGCCATCGGGCAGCCCCACTGCCTCGCCGCAGGTAACCAATGTTGTGTTGGGATATTTAGCGTACAATGATGATACAAAGGGAACATTGGCATTTTGTATGGCATCAGCCGATTTTACTTTACCAAGGCCCCATCCGTCCATAATTATCAATATTGCTTTCTTCGTTTTCATGCCCTAAAGCTACGTTAATTTATGGTGACAGGCGGCGTTAACGACGGGTAAGCGTTAAACTTTGGCGTATATTGCAGTGTCAAAAAAAAGGAAATATAACAATTTGACAATGAAAAAATTTTTATTAATAATTGGATTGGCTTTATCAACCATGGCTTTTGGCCAGGCTGCCAGTAAGGACGATGTATTAAACGCGCTTAAAAAAGGCGATGCAGTAACGTTAAGCGGTTATTTTGATAATACGCTGGATGTAAAGCTGCCTGATAAAACAGAGGCGAAAGGTATTGCCAAAGATGATGCAGGTAAAATGGTTAAAGACTTTTACAAGCAAAATGGTGTTAAGGGTTTTGATCTCGCTTCAGACCGTGCTATGGGTGGTACCATGTACCTTGCTGGTAAATTAACGGGTGGCTCGAAAGAGTACAATCTTACGCTGATGCTGAAAAATAAAGATGGACAGATGTCGGTAATCACCGTACGCATAAATTAGGCTTCTAAGGATTGCAACGCAAATCCCGCTTTTGTTTAACAAAGCGGGATTTTTTGTATACGCTTATGGGCAAAATATCTGCCTGTTACAATAACTGTCAAAAATCATAAAATACTTTTATATCCGTAACTTACCTTTGCGGCCGTGCAGGTAACTGATACCATATACCGTTATATAGCAGGGCTGCTTATGCTGGGTGTTTTTTTTACCCAATCTTTCAGTAATGCTGTTATTGTAGGTAACTACTACCTTAACACCAGCTCCTATGCAAAAAATTGCGAGAATAAAGACAAACCCTGGCTGCACTGTAACGGTAAATGCCAGATGCGTAAGCAACTGCAGCAGGAAAATAAAAACGACCAGGAAAACCCTGAAAGAAAAGCTGACGGTAAAAACGAAATTACTCTTTCTTCAAAATCATTTTTTGCAACAGTTGCCTATGCGCCTGTTGCTGTACACGGCAGGCTGTATATAACGCCCCGTTGCATTGGCCATGCAGCAGACCGCGCTATGGCTATATTCCACCCACCGCAGGCTTAAGATACCTCTGTTGTTTAGTGTTTCAATTTTATGGCTTAAAAGCATATATACAATTAGCAAGGTGTACTTGCTTGCGTATATAACTGCTATTTTAATTACTATGCCTGTGTAATGCGGGCTGCAAATTATCCCGTAATGAAAAAAGTTGCTCTTTCTTTTATATTAGTATTATTTGTTTCTGCAAGTTACGCATGCCCTTTTTGCGGTTGCGGCGGCGGTAATCTTTACATGGGCCTCATGCCCGATTTTCAGCATGGCTTTGTTGGTGTACGTTATCACTATTCTCAATTTCACACCACCCTTTTAAGCGACCCATCGCAGTACAGCGATAATTACTATAATACAGTTGAATTTTGGGGTGGTTACAGCATTGGCAAAAAAGTGCAGGTGCTTGCTTTTGTGCCTTATTATACTAACAGGCAGGTGGATGACGATGGAACATCTACCCCACACGGTATAGGCGATATAACAGTTATAGCACAATACAAAGTGTTTGGTGTTACTTCGCTCTCACCCGGCAAACGTGTAATACAGCAGCAGTTATGGCTTGGCGGCGGTATTAAACTTGCTACAGGCGGCTTTAATCTTGATTTAAACGATCCTGAAACAACCGTTGCTGATATTAATGCCCAGCTTGGTACGGGCAGCACAGACTTTTTATTAAACGGGCTGTATAGCGTGCGTATTGAAAACTTTGGCATAAACACTGCAGCCAACTATAAAATTAATACAGTAAACGGCCAGGGTTATAAATATGGCAACCGGTTTACAGGTAACCTTATTGCATATTACCGCCTGGGCAAACCCAAATTAGCAGTATCGCCCAATATAGGGTTGGGGTACGAAAATGTACAAACAAACCTGCTGAAAAAAGACAAGGTGCAGTACACGGGCAGTAATATAACAAATGCTATTGCCGGTATTGAGTTTAATTTTGGTAAAGTGGGTGTAGGGGTTAATGCGCAACTGCCAATTGCACAAAACTTTGCTGAAGGCCAAACAGAGTGCAAGTTTAAAACGATGGCACACGTTACGTTTGGATTTTAAATAAATAATACACTGACTGAAGAAATAAATTATGACAACACATTTTAGCAACGATGCGGAGCGCGCTATAGCTTTAAAGCGCGCCCGCTTTATGATAAGCAGTATTTTACTAATAGTAGTATTACTAATGGCCTTTTGCGCCTGGAAGATTATTTACCCGTAAAACTTATGTATGAAAAAATATTTGTTATTAATAACAATAGTTACTTCGGTATTACTTTGTAATGCTCAAAACGCACCATGGAAAGAGTTTGACAATTTTCACCACCTGGTAAGCAAAGCACTGCACCCGGTTATGACCGGCAATGTGCAGCCTGTAAAAGACAGCAGCAGCGCCCTGCTGGCAAGTGCTAAAACCTGGCAGGCATCAGCAATACCAGCCGGTGTTGACGCAACAGCATTTAAAACCAGCAGCCGGGAGCTGGTAAAGCAATGCACGATATTAAATGATGATGTACACAGCAAACAGCCGGTAAATGTGCTTAAAGCACAGGCGGTTAAAGTACATGATACCTTTCATGCACTGCTGGCGGCCTGTAAACTAAAAGACTAATCAAAAAATTTTTATGCGCTACGTATTTTCTGTATTTGCTTTATCACTCGTTTTACTTGCATGTAATAGTGAAAAGAAAAAGCAGCCTGCAACGACTATACAAACGGCAGACTCATCACTGGTTAAGCCTCCAAAGGACTTTAGTAAGCTGCAGTTTGACTATAACAGGGATCCTGTATGCCACATGCCATTAACGGCAGGCATTGGCGATACTGCAACTTATAAAGGCAAGCTATATGGTTTTTGCTCAACTGAATGCAAAGGAGAGTTTGAAAAAGACCCGGCGACATATATAGCCAAAATGCAACCTAAAAAATAAAAATTCAATGTAACAGTGCATGCACGGAACACATGCACTGTTATTTTCCCACAACAGGCAGTGCATGTTAATACTGGCCTATAAACCTGTACCAGCCTGTGGTTAGCGTTAAGTAGCCAAATTGGGTATTGTTGTATTGTATCCAAAGTGCTTTTTCACCCGGGGCATTTTATTCCACAACCCAAGTTTGCCTATAAACATGTTTACAATAATGGGCCTTTACGTTCTGTAAATGCCTGTTTTATTACTAAAAAAAGTTACGGCGTGAAGCAAAAAAAAGAAATCTTGCCGTGTACCTTGCTAACCGGTTGGCAAAACGGCCCTTTTAAAGTACTTTTGCACCCTGCTTTAAAAATAGCAGCTAGGCGTAAAGGCAGGCAAACAGGGTGTATTTCCGGTACTAATGCCCTTATAGGCGTACCGGGGTATTAAATTTTCCCCTTTTCAGGCTTAAATGTGGAAAAAAATATCATATTTTTTTCATATTCTGTTGTATTGCACTATCTTTGCGCTCCCAAAAATTATGTCTAAACAACCGCTGATTAAACAAGATGGAGTTATTCTGGAGGCGCTGAGCAACGCAATGTTCAGGGTAAAGCTGGAAAATGGTCATGAGATACTGGCTACCATATCGGGAAAAATGCGGATGAATTACATAAGAATTTTGCCGGGAGATAAAGTGGGAGTTGAAATGAGCCCTTACGACCTGAGCAGGGGCCGTATTATTTTCAGGTACAAGTAAAGCATTGTAAAACAATAAGTAATGAAAGTAAGAGCATCAGTTAAAAAGCGCAGCGCCGACTGCAAAATAGTACGCAGGAAGGGCAAGCTGTACATTATTAACAAAAAGAACCCCCGCTTTAAGCAGCGCCAGGGGTAAACAAATTGGGCCTGCCCGGATAAATTCGTTCAGGCGTGGATTGCGGATGACAAATTGTAGATTAAAGAAAATTTGCTCCTGTTCAATCCCGAAATCACAAATCAATAAATCAGAAATTAAGATATGGCTCGTATTGCCGGTATAGACTTACCAAAAAATAAAAGAGGCGAAATAGGCTTAACCTATATATTTGGCATTGGTCGCTCAACCGCCCAGTATATATTAACTAAAGCTGGTATTGACTGGAACAAAAAGGTTAGCCAGTGGAATGACGATGAGCAGGCTGCCATCCGTAATATCATCAACAACGAGTTTAAAGTTGAAGGCGCTTTACGCAGCGAGGTGCAGATGAACATTAAACGCTTGCTTGATATAGCCTGTTACCGCGGGTTGCGTCACCGTAAAGGTTTGCCCGTTCGCGGCCAGCGCACCCGTACCAATAGCCGTACAAGAAAAGGTAAACGTAAAACCGTTGCCGGCAAAAAGAAAGCACCCAAAAAATAGAAATAACAATAAGAAAGTACCAAATTCCACTGGCAGCATAATACTACTTTGGGATTTGGGATTTTCTTTTTGGTGTTTATATATAAAATCCGCCGGATAGTCTGCCCCAGCAGGTATGACAGGAGGGGATAAAAATTCAGAAGATTACCTACAAAACAAATCAATGGCAAAAGCACAACAATCAAGCGCTAAAGCGGCCGCCAAAAAAAGGGTGGTTAAAGTTGATGCCGCAGGCGATGCGCACATTAACGCTACATTCAACAACGTAATTATTTCGTTAACTAACAAGCAGGGCCAGGTTATAAGCTGGTCTTCAGCAGGTAAAATGGGTTTTAAGGGTTCTAAAAAGAACACTCCCTATGCTGCGCAAATGGCTGCACAGGATGCTGCCAAAGTAGCTGCCGAAGCTGGTTTAAAAAGAGTTGATGTGTATGTAAAGGGCCCCGGCGCTGGGCGCGAAGGCGCTATACGCGCTCTTGCACAGTCCGGTATTGAAGTAAGCATGATTAAAGATGTAACTCCTTTACCGCACAACGGTTGCAGGCCTCCAAAAAAGAGAAGGGTATAGTAATTTTAGATTGCAGATTTTAGATTGAATTGAAATTTGCATCATCTGAATTTTCACTAAAATAGTGCGGCGGCCAGGTTTTGGAATAAATTTAAAATCGGCAGTCGTCAATCCCGCCCAGACGAATTCGGTCAGGCAGGAACAATCAAAAAGGTCGCTTTATCAATTTTAGATTTTTAACGATGAAGCGTCGTCACCAAAAAATCAAATAAACATTATGGCACGTTACAACGGACCCAAAACAAAGATCAGCCGTATTTTCGGCGAGCCCATTTTGGGCAACGGCAAGTGGTTGAATAAAAACAGCAACCCTCCCGGCCAGCATGGTGCAGCCCGCAAGCGTAAAAGCCTGGGCGAATATGCTACACAGTTAAAAGAAAAGCAAAAAGCCAAATACACTTATGGTGTACTGGAAAAGCAATTCCGCAACACTTTTGAAGAAGCAAGCCGCCTTAAAGGTGTAACCGGTGAAAACCTTATCAGGTTACTGGAAGCCCGTTTGGACAACACTGTTTTCCGCCTTGGTATAGCGCCTTCACGCCCTGCTGCACGCCAGTTGGTTAGCCATAAACATGTTACAGTTAATGGCGAAGTGGTTAATATACCTTCTTACAGGTTAAAACCCGGTGACATCATCAGCCTTAAAGCAAAAAGCGAAGGTAATACTGCTATTACCAGCCAGGTGCGCGGTAAAAACCCTAAGTTTAACTGGCTTGACTGGAATGATACTGAAAAGAGAGGTACATTTGTAGCTTACCCTGAAAGGGAAAGTGTTCCTGAAAACATTAAGGAACAACTGATTGTAGAGTTATACAGTAAGTAATAGTTGAGGTGGCTCTATTAAACAACGGGGCGCCGGTAAAAGAAAACACAATGCCTGCATTATAACAGGCAGGTAACAAGAATAAGTAAAAATCGCTCTTAAGTCCCGCCAGTGGCAGGATTTGGGGGTTCTAAAAAAAGGAATATAAAATGGCCATTTTAAACTTCCAGAAACCAGATAAAATTGTTTTGCAAAAGGCAAACGATTTTGAAGGTCAGTTTGAGTTTCGTCCGCTTGAACCCGGCTATGGTTTAACAATTGGTAACGCTTTGCGCAGGGTGTTACTGAGCAGCCTTGAAGGTTATGCCATCACAGGTATAAAAATTGAAGGTGTGGACCATGAGTTTGCAACCATAAGGGGTGTAACAGAAGACGTGACTGAAATAATATTGAACCTCAAACAGGTTCGATTTAAAAAAACAGTTGACCACGATGTAACCAGTGAAAAGCTTACATTGTCTATTAAAGGCAAGAGCGAGTTTACCGCTGCAAACATTGGTGAAGCCAGCCAGAGCTTCCAGGTAATGAACCCTGAGTTGGTTATCTGCACCATGGATCCTACTGCAAGACTTGACATTGAACTTACCGTAGCCAAAGGCCGCGGTTATGTGCCTGCGGAAGAAAACAAGCAAAAAGATGCCGCTTTTGGCGTTATTCCTATCGACTCTATCCATACACCAATTAAAAACGTTAAATACGCGATTGAAAACTACCGCGTTGAACAAAGAACTGACTACGAAAAGCTGGTGCTTGATGTTTCAACAGATGGTACAATTCACCCCGAAGAGGCGGTTAAGCAGGCTTCGCGCATATTGATACAACACCTGATGATCATTACCGACGAGAACATCACCTTCGATAATAAAGAAGATAAGAAGGAAGATGTGGTGGATGAGCAGGTACTGCAATTACGCAAAGTACTTAAAACTCCGCTGGAAGACCTTGACCTTTCAGTTCGTGCGTTTAACTGTTTAAAAGCTGCTAAAATTAACAGCCTGAGCGAACTGGTACAATACGAGCAGGAAGACCTGATGAAGTTCAGGAATTTTGGCCAGAAATCACTCAGCGAAATTGAACAGGTATTAACAGAACGCGGTTTGCATTTTGGTATGGACCTTAGCAAGCTGGGTTTGGATGATATAGACAAATAAAAAAGCCTTGTAGCTATAAGCAATATGCAATAAGCTACAAGGTTTTTTGCTTATAGCCTGCGGTATAAGACCCCGCAGAATATTTTTAACACATGTTGTAATTCCCGGCACGGTACAACATTAAAATTTAAAAGCCATGCGTCACGGAGACAAAATTAATAACCTTGGCCGTAAAAAGGCACACAGGGACTCGTTACTGGCAAATTTAGCCAGCCAGCTAATAATGCATAAACGCATTGTTACCACTTTAGCAAAAGCAAGGGCATTGAGAACCTATGCTGAACCTTTGTTAACAAAAACAAAGAAAACCGGCAGCGAAGCGCAGATTATGCACCAGCACCGCATAGTGTTTAGCCACCTGCAGGATAAAGCTGCTGTAAAAGAACTATTTACAATAGTTGCCCCCAAAATAGCCAGCCGTCCCGGTGGTTATACGCGTATTATTAAACTGGGTATACGCCCCGGTGATAATGCTGAGAAGGCAATGATTGAACTGGTTGACTTTAACGAAATATACGGCAAATCAGTACAGGCTGAAACAGCCACCAAACGTACACGCCGTGGCCGTGGTGCTGTTAAAAAAGCAGAAGCACCTAAGGCTGCCGGGCAGGTCACTGCACCTGCTGAAGAAGTAACAACTGAAGAAAAAGCTGCTGAATAAGACTGCGCTTTTTTAAAAATATAAAAGGCAAAACCGGTTAGTGGTTTTGCCTTTTTGTTTGCCATAACTTATGGCAAACAAAAAACAAGAACATAGTTGTATGGATTATTCACCCGGTTTAGACTGTTGCTGCTGCATGCCTTATAGGCGGGTTCAAAATTTGCAGGTACTTAAATTCATTTTCCAAACCTTTTGCTCACCGTCAATTCTTTACTACACTGCGCATATACATAAAAACCTTCCCCGCTTTTAACGCCCATTTTACCGGCGGCTACCATATTTACAAGCAGCGGGCAGGGGGCATATTTTGGGTTGCCAAGGCCGTCATGCAGTACACGCATTATGCTAAGGCAAATATCTAAGCCTATAAAATCGGCCAGTTGCAGGGGACCCATGGGGTGAGCCATACCCAGTTTCATAATAGTATCAATTTCTTCAACACCTGCTATACCTTCGTACAGGCTGTAAATAGCCTCGTTAATCATTGGCATTAAAATTCTGTTGGCTATAAACCCGGGGTAATCATTAACGGTGCATGGCACTTTGCCCAATTGCCTGCTTAATGCAACAATGGTTGCAGTTACTACAGTACTTGTTGCATAGCCATTTATAATCTCTACCAGCTTCATTACAGGTACAGGGTTCATAAAATGCATACCTATTACCTGCCGGGGCCGGTTGGTAGCAGCAGCCATTTTAGTGATGGAGACAGAAGAAGTATTGGAGGCCAGTATTGCTGCGGCTGGTGCGGCTTCATCCACCTGCCTGAAGATATCCAGTTTAAGATTTTCATTTTCGGTAGCAGCCTCT
>DASZUX010000228.1:0-3300 GCA_035547455.1 Chitinophagaceae bacterium | reverse complement strand
TCATGCAGCATGTCGAACGAGCCCCAGCGTGTTTTTGAAGGAGGCACGGGATTGTTTTTCAGCCAGTTGCCTTCAGCATACTGGTAAAAATTATCTCCCGGCTTAACGCTCATATCCATGTTTGCGGGGTCAATATATTTTCCCGCAGTTTTCTTGTCTTTCTGTGCATACAGGTTTACACCGGCAGCAAGGCAGCAAGCAAAAATTAATATTTTTCTCATGTTGGTATTTTAACCAAATGTATAAATGCCGGGGTTTGCAGGGAAAAATTTTTCGGTGAGCGGCATCAAACCATAATAAACTGGCATTGTTAATGAGGATGCAATACTCTTAATACAATTATTGAAAGTTATATAAATGTTTTTTTATTTATGCTTGTAACTGTAGCTGTGTATTAATATAATCAGTTAATTTACCTTTAAAACTATCTATGAATTACATAACATCGAAAAACACGACACACGGGAAAGACATAAAACTGTTTTACCAGGATATAGGAGAAGGGCAGCCTGTAATATTTATACATGGCTGGCCGATGAGCCATGAAATGTGGGAGTACCAGGTGTATGAACTTGCACTTTCCGGCTTACGTTGTATATCTTATGACAGGCGCGGGTTTGGCAAATCCTCAAAGCCGCTGGGCGGTTATGACTATGATACAATGGCCGACGACCTTGCTTCAATAATAGACAATTTATCATTAAGCAATGTAGTGCTGGTTGGTTTTAGTATGGGTGGGGGTGAGGTAGCCCGTTACCTGGGCAAGTACGGCGCAGACAAAGTATCAAAAGTCATATTAGTTGCCTCAGTTACACCGTACCTGCTCAAAGCTAAAGATAATCCCAGGGGCGGATTGTCTTTTGAGGATCTAACCGGCATGATAGAAGGGGTTAAGAATGACAGAATTGGTTTTTTGGCAGAATTTGGCAAGCATTTTTTTGGAATTAACCTTCTTCATCATGCTATAAGTACACCACTGCTGGAGTATTACCGTATGCTGGGGTCTTTTGCTTCGCCCGTGGCAACCATGGATTGCATTAAGGCGTTTGGACAAACGGATTTTCGTGCCGACATGGCAGCTTTTACAGTGCCAACCCTGGTAATACACGGGGATTCAGATAAGATTGTACCTGTTGAAATAAGCGGACAAGTTGCCCATGAAATGATACCCGGCAGCCAGTTTGTAACTTACGATAATGCCCCGCATGGCCTTTTTTATACACACCGGCAGCGCCTTAACAGGGATTTGTACAGTTTTATAAATAACCAGCCGCTACAACAAGAAGAGGCAGTTATTTTACCCAGCAACCAGCCGCTTGTTGTATAGCAACGTAAAATGTCGGCTATTAAAATTAGTTTGCCGTAACAGGCAAATTTGCGGGCATGGTTATTTGTTGTATAACCTTTGTTTATATTGCAGCCTTTTAATGTTTTACACATGAAACATTTGCCTTTGCCCGCACAGCTTTTTGCTGAAAACCGTAAGCGTTTTGTAAAAGAAATGGTGCCTGGAAGCATTGCTATTTTTAACAGCAATGACGAAATGCCCAGCAACGGTGATGCGCTGTACAGGTTTCAGCAAAACAGCGATCTTTACTGGCTTTGTGGTATTGAACAGGAAGATACAATGGTAATACTTTTTCCCGGTGCGCCCGATGAAAAGTATAAAGAAGTGCTGGTATTGGTAAGGCCGGTGGAGTTAAAGGAAAAATGGGATGGACGAAGGCTGCGTGCTAAAGAGGCTACAGAAATATGCGGAATTAAAACAGTAATATGGCTTGACAGCTTAGATGCGCTTTTGCAAACATGGATACACCTTGCTGATACGGTGTACCTTAATTCCAATGAAAACGACAGAAAATCCAGCCCGGTACTTACACGCGATTACCGGTATATACAACAGTTTAAAGAGCGATACCCGCTGCATCATGTTGAGCGGAGCGCTAAAATAATGCGTAAACTGCGGGCTGTGAAAACGAAGTACGAGATAGCTGTTACCCAAACAGCGGTTGATATTACGGAGAAAGCTTTTCGCAGGTTGCTGAAATTTATCAGGCCCGGCGTAATGGAGTATGAAATTGAGGCCGAACTGGTGCATGAGTTTCTACGTAACCGTGCCCGAGGAGAAGCTTACGGAAGCATTATTGCAAGTGGTGACCGGGCCCGCATACTGCATTATGTTTTTAACAACGAAAAATGTGAGGATGGCGAACTTGTATTGATGGATTTTGGTGCTAATTATGGCGGCTATGCAGCAGACCTTACAAGAACAGTACCTGTAAACGGAAAATTTACCAAACGGCAGCTTGAAGTATATAACGCGTGCCTTACGCTGCATGATTATGCCAAAGGCCTATTAAAACCCGGTATAAGTATAACTGCCTATACTGAGAAAGTTGGAGAGGAAGCTACTAAACAGTTTTTAAAATTAGGGTTATTGAAAAAAGAGGATATAAAAAACGAGGATAAAGAAAACCGCTCATACCGGAAATACCTGTACCACGGTATATCGCATCATCTTGGTATTGATGTACACGATTTAGGTACACGGGTAGAGCCAATTGAACCAGGTATGCTGTTTACTGTTGAGCCCGGGATTTATATTGAAGAAGAACAAATGGGAGTGCGTATTGAAAACAATGTTTGGATTACCAAGACCGGCAATGCTGACCTGATGAAAAATATACCCATAAAGGCTGAAGAAATAGAACAATTAATGAAAAAGTAACGCGTTAAACAAACATGAAGCAAATACCCAACATTTTTACCTTGCTTAACCTGTTTTTTGGTTGTGTTGCCATTATATATATTATACAGCCCGGCCTTGTACCTGTTTTTAGACAGGTAAACCCGGATTACCTGGGCGCCGGTATAAACAACGATGGAACCCAGTATATAAGCATACCTGAGCAGGCCGTTATCGGTTCCGTCTTAATTGGCGCGGCGGCTGTGGTTGATTTTCTTGACGGCTTTGTCGCAAGGCTTTTTAAAGCAACTTCAGAAATTGGCAAACAATTAGATTCACTTGCTGATGTAGTGAGTTTTGGTGTAGCGCCGGGTATGATAATGTTTGAATTATTGCGGATGAGCTGGGCGCAACAGCCTGGCGGCCTTGACACGAGCATGCTTTGGCTTTTACCTTCCTTTTTAGTTCCATGCGCCGCAGGTTACAGGCTGGCACGGTTTAATACCGAACCTTCGTCTGAAAGCGGTTTTACCGGTTTACCATCGCCCGCAGCAGGGTTGCTGGTAGCATCACTGCCATTAGTGTACTGGTCTTCCCGGGTAACCTGGGTAACC
>DASZUX010000227.1:0-1776 GCA_035547455.1 Chitinophagaceae bacterium | reverse complement strand
ACAAACAAAAAGCGGCGGCAAAGGTGTATTAAGCTATAATGCTCACTGGCAGGATATTAATAAGAATGTATTGCTGAATGAGCAAACAACTTTTGTTTTTAGCGGCGGCGGCCAAACACGTATTATTGACCGAATTACCACCTTAACGGCCATACAGAAAGTAGTGTTTACCGATGCTAAAGACGGCATGATGGGGCTTCGCGTGGCGCATGAACTGCAGTTGCCTGATACATCAGTAAAAAAGTTTACAGATGACAAAGGCAACGTAACTGCCGTGCAGGGCAATGCAGCCGCAACCGGCAACTACATAACAAGTGTGGGTAAAACAGGCAATGATGCATGGGGCACGCGTGCTGCCTGGTGTATGCTGTATGGCAGGGAAGGTGCAGATTCTATAAGTATTGCTATTATTGACCACCCCAAAAATGTAGGCTACCCGGCCTACTGGCATGCCCGTGACTACGGCCTTTTTGCTGTTAACCCGCTCGGGCAAAAAATATTCAGTAACGGAAAGGAAACGCTCAATTTTACGCTGGAAAAAGGTAATTCCGTTACTTTTCGTTACCGTATCGTAATTCACTCAGGTGCAGACCGGTTATCAAACAGTGAAGTTGACAAGTTGGCAAAAGCGTTTGATAATATGCAATGATGTTGCTAATATTGGCGTGCGGGGTGCGAAATGACAGCCTGCATTGCCAAAACAGTGACGTATCGTCAGGGTTTGTAAAGGGTATTTAATTTGATAGTAGTCATCAAAACATAAACAATCACAAAACATGAAAACATCAACACTGGTATTAATTGTAATTGCTGCGCTTTTGCTTATTATAGGCGGGTGTGGCTGTGGCCAATATAACAGTATAGTAACTGCAGACCAGGGCGTAAAAACAGCCTGGAGTAATGTGGAAGCAAATTACCAGCGCCGTACCGACCTTTACAGCAGCGTGGTAAAAACAGTATCTGCATCAGCCAATTTTGAAAAATCAACTTTGCAGGCCGTTGTTGAGGCAAGGGCAAAAGCTACATCCATAACAGTAAATACTGCCGACGAGCAAAGTCTTGCGCAATTTCAGCAGGCACAGGGTCAGTTGCAGGGCGCATTCAGCAGGTTACTGGCTAATGTTGAAGCTTACCCGCAATTGAAAACTACTGATGCGTTTCAAAATTTCCAGGCCCAGATTGAGGGAACTGAAAACAGGATTAATATTGCGCGCCGTGATTATAACACTGCGGTAAATGATTATAATCTTAAGGTTAAACGTTTCCCCGGAAATATATTCGCAGGTATATTTGGTTACCATGAAAAACCGTTCTATAAAGCAGACCCGGGCAGCGAAAAAAATCCTGATATAAACTTCGATATAAAGTAGTGTTGCCGATGTTTTCAATCTTCAAAAAAAAACCGCCGCAATTTTTCACCGCTGAGGAGCAAGAGGTAATGGTAAATGCCATACAGGAAGCAGAAAAACAAACCAGCGGCGAAATACGCATATACGTAGAAAGCAGGTGCAGGTATGTAGATGCGCTTGACCGTGCAAAAGAAATTTTTGCAGGCATGGGCATGGCCGCTACACAGCAGCGTAATGCCGTACTGGTGTATTTAGCTATGAAAGACCGGCAACTTGCGGTTTTTGCTGATGAAGGCATATATGTAAAGGCCGGCGCTGCTTTTTGGAACAGTAGCGTACAAAAAATACTGGCGCATTTTAACAGGCAGAATTATGCTGAAGGTATTGCAGGTATTGTAATGCAGGTGGGCGAATCGCTTGCTTTACA
>DASZUX010000226.1:0-4210 GCA_035547455.1 Chitinophagaceae bacterium | reverse complement strand
ACTTTGAATATTTTACCGGTCTTTCAAGCAAAATATTCAAACATTCTTACTTTAAGTTTATTGAGTACCGCAAAGTTGCCTATGTTATATCAGCTGTAGTACTCGTGCTTGGCATAGGGGCAATTATACACGGCTTTGATGAAGGCGTTGAGTTTAAGGGCGGGCGCAGCTATACTGTTGAATTTTATCACAAGTATAATACTGACAGTATTGCCAACGCACTTAAAAACGTGTTTGGCGAGTTTCCTATTGTAAAAACAGTAGGCTCAGGCTCACAGTTAAATATCACTACGTCTTTTAAAATAGAAGATACAAAATCAAGCACAGACTCCCTGGTTGAAACTACCCTGTATGAAGGCTTAAAGAAATACGCCTTTATACCTGAAAGCGTGGCGTATAAAACTTTTGATGTAAGGTATAAACAAAGCTCTCAAACCGTCGAGCCTTCAATATCAAGTGAGTTAAAGAGTGGCGCAATCAAAGCTGGTGCAATTGCTATTATCATTATTTGTCTTTATATATTCATCCGCTTCCGCGACTGGCGTTATTCTGTGGGTACAATTGTTTCGCTTTTCCACGACGTTTTCGTTATACTTGCTGTATTCAGTTTCTGCAGAAGCATAGTTCCCTTCCCGCTTGAAATTGACCAGTATTTTATTGCGGCGGTGCTGACCGTAATCGGCTTCTCAATGAACGATACAGTAATAGTGTACGACCGTATTCGCGAAGATGTTAAGCTGATGAGGGGTGAAAGTAAAGAAGCAATTATTAACAGGGCTATTAACCAAACGCTTAGCCGTACTGTAATGACATCTCTAACAGTGTTTCTCACTATCCTTATACTATTCATCTTTGGTGGTGCGGTAACAAGGGGTTTTGCCTTTGCAATGCTGGTGGGTGTAATAACAGGCACTTATTCTTCAATATTCGTTGCAGCGCCCATCCTGGTAGATTTTGCTAAAAATAAACCACTGGGCAAAACACCCGAAAATGCTGCAAAACCTGCCGTAGCAAAAAAATAAAATACATCTTATGATATAATAAAAAGCCCGCTAAATGCGGGTTTTTTATTATATATAAATTGTTAAAATCCTTTGATTGCCCTGCGTTTAAAGCAGTTTTTAACGCGCAACAACAAATGGGTGTAATAGCTTTGCGTGCACAATTTGGCCTTTTTGTGAAATACTTTTTAAAATCATTACAGCGGTTCATGCTACTCATAATTGCGCTCCAGGTGCTTAACCTGAGTGTTTACAGCATTTATGACGGCAAAACTGCGGCTTCCAATTCCATAGGCGAGCGTAATGAAATTGACTGTATGGCGGAATACATTGCCGAAATAGTATTGGAACATAAACAGGCCTTCCCCGAAAATGGCACACACAACAGGCAGTCAAATTCCTCTCATCTTTTAAAACATGGCAACTTTAATCTTTTAGGATATAAAAAAGTGCCGGAAATAAAACGCTGGTGTATAGTATCATCAATACCTGTACCGGCCAAACAGGAGTATAAATACCTGTACATAAACGAAATAATACCCCCGCCCCCAAAGCGTGCACATACCTGTGGCAGTATTGTTACTGCCTGATTTAAGTGTAACGGGCCTTTAAACAACACCCCCGCTATTCCCGTTTCCCGTATTTAACAAGCTTTACGGTTGTACTACAGTAATCTTATTGCTGCGGTTGTACTGCTGCATGTGTAATTACCTGTAAGCTTGTTAAAAAAGTAATCTCAGCCAAAACACGTATAAATTAATAATTATGAAATTTTTTATAACATCCTCAATAGCTGCTGCTTTTGCAGTTGGCTTATTACTAACGCTTTTATTTTCTGCCTGTGGCACAGGCACAAAGCCCGTTGTGGCGGAAAAAGAAAAATTCGTACTGCCTGACTCGCTGTTAAAAACCATTAAAATTGACACAGTTAATTCATGCCAGCTTATAAATGCTATTACACTAACAGGCAAAATTGCCTGTAACGATGATAATGTTGCCCGTATTTACCCGCTTGTTAGTGGTACTATTACGGGTATAAAAGTAATGGCAGGCGACTATGTAACTGCGGGGCAAACACTGGGCGTTATACACAGTGGCGAAATGGCAGGGTACAGTAATGACCTTGTAACTGCTAAAACAAACCTGCAGTTAGCCAAACGCAATCTTGATGCTACTGAAGACATGTCAAAAAAAGGGCTTGCCTCTGATAAAGATTTATTGGCCGCCCAGGCTGCTTACACACAGGCGCAGAGCGAATTAACCCGTGTTACCAGCGTGCTTAAAATAAATGGTGGCAGCACCTCCGGCGACTATATGGTAAAATCGCCTGTCAGCGGCTTTGTAATAGAAAAAAATGTTACGAACGATATGGTTATAAGGGCTGATAACAGCACAAGTTTGTTTACTATTTCTGATCTTAAAAATGTTTGGGTCCTGGCAAATGTGTATGAATCGAATATAACCGATGTACACCTTGGCGACAATGTAAATATTACTACCCTCTCCTACCCAGGCAGGGTCTTCACCGGTAAAATTGATAAAATATTTAACGTGCTTGACCCCGGCAATAAAGTTATGCGTGTACGCATAGTGCTGCCAAACAGCGACTATGCGTTAAAGCCTGAAATGTATGCCAGTGTTACAGTAACTAACCCTGAAAACCGCCAGTCAATATGCATCCCATCCCAGGCCCTGATATTTGACAATAGCCAGTATTATGTGCTGGTGTACAATAACAAAGCTGATATACGTATTACCCCTGTGCAGGTATTAAGCACGCTTGGTAATAAAACGTACATCAGCGCAGGCGTACAGCCGGGGCAGCTAATTATCGGTTCTCAGGCTTTGCTTATTTATGACCAGTTGAACAATTAATCTCCTAACGCATAAAAATTATAGAATGATAAAGTTGCTCAGGAGAATATTGGCATTCTCTTTAAAAAATAAATATTTTATATTATTTGCCACAGTTATTTTGTTAGTAGCCGGTATAATTACTTTTATGAACATGCCGGTAGAGGCTTTTCCGGATGTTACCAATACAGAAGTAACGCTTATTACCCAGTGGCCGGGACGCAGTGCCGAGGAAATTGAGAAATTTGTAACAATTCCAATTGAAATAGCGCTTAACCCCGTACAAAAAAAAGTAAGCCTGCGTTCAACCAGCATTTTCGGGCTGTCTTATATAAAAATAGTGTTTGAGGATAATGTAACAAATGACCAGGCAAGGATACAGGTAAACAATTTACTGCCAAATGCAGATTTACCGGATGGTGTTGCCCCATCAATTCAACCGCCAACAGGCCCTACAGGTGAAATTTACAGGTATACCCTGCGCAGCACTTTTAGGAATGTTAGGGAGCTTAAAACAATACAGGATTGGGTAATTGACCGGCAGTTACGTTCAGTTCCTGGTGTAGCAGATGTAGTAAGCTTTGGAGGCATGACAAAAACTTATGAAATTAAAGTTGACCCCGGTAAGCTGGCTAATCTTAATATTACGGCGCTTGATGTGTATTCGGCTGTTCAAAAAAGCAATATCAATATTGGGGGAGATGTAATTGTACAAAATAACCAGGCCTATGTAGTACGCGGGGTGGGCTTGTTAAACGACATTAATGAAATTAAAAACATTATTGTTGAAAACATTAACGGTGTGCCGGTATTGGTAAAAGATGTAGCAGATGTTGAAATATCAAACCTGCCCCGTCTTGGGCTGGTAGGGCGCAGCGATGCAGTTATTAACCCGGCAACTAAACAAAGAACTGTTACCAGCGAGGATGATGTGGTAGAAGCTATTGTGGTAATGAGAAAGGGCGAAAACCCATCCGAGGTAATAAAAGCGCTGAAAAGCCGTATTGACAAGCTGAACAGCAGCGTATTACCTGCCGATACTAAAATAATACCGTTTTATGACAGGGAGAACCTTATAAATTTTGCTACACACACAGTATTGCATAACATGGTTGAGGGTATATTGCTGGTAACGCTGGTTGTATCGCTGTTTATGTTTAACTGGCGTACTACACTTATCGTATCAATCATTATTCCGCTGGCCCTGCTTTTTGCGTTTATATGCCTGCGGTTAATGGGCATGTCGGCCAACCTGCTTTCATTGGGCGCTGTTGATTTTGGTATTATTATAGACGGGGCTGTTGTTATGGTAGAAGGCGTATTTGTGGTGCTTGATAAAAAAGTACACGAAATAG
>DASZUX010000225.1:0-6482 GCA_035547455.1 Chitinophagaceae bacterium | reverse complement strand
GCAGGGCAATGTTAAACCTGCCATTTCTGATACTCAGTTTCCGCTCACCCATAAAATCACCAGTAAAAGTACCCTCCACATTAAAACCGTTTATGTTTGTTATAGTTATAATAACAGGTTTATCGCCGTAACTTATTCCTGAATATGCCTCATATCCCCTGTAAGGATCAACATTATGGAACCTTTCAAAGAACACATAGGCGCTATTGGCGTTTGTACCATCGAATAATTTATAGGTGGTGCGAGATACTGTTGAAGAACCGCCAAAAGAAAGCAATACATAGTCAGAATCGTTGGTATAGGCTGAAAAACCTATTACATGATTGCCAACAGTATCTGTAATATATCTGGTGAGGTTCCTATTAAAGGTTTCTGTTTTTCCGTCAATATCAGCAACAATGGTGTTTAGTGGCAATGGTGCCTGCGCTTCTTTTTTGCAGCCAGTGATAAACAGCATCAAGCAACAGCTACTAAATAAAATGTATTTCATTGTTTGGGTTTAGTGTTTTTCGAAAGTAAATACTTTTTGAATAGCTATTGTTGAAATCTATAGAGGCCACGAAAATCCCGAAGAGCTGCGACTACCATAATCTTTCATAATTATGCAAAAATTCATCAAAAAGCCCCTCTTTAAAAATTGTAACTATAGCAGGACATTTTTTTTCTTTGTCATCACCAAATGAGAACGCTATGCCAACATCAATAAATAAAATATTATTATCATCAATATAAGCATTTTTCTCTTTAACACTAAAAAGACTTAATATTTCGCTGTATAACATTAAATGCAAATTGTGATTTTCATAGATGGCATTTGACGGAGCTTCTATGTGAATTGTCGTACAGTTTTTAAACTCATCGTAGTCCAATTGCAATCCCAAATCTTTATAATTATCAGCAACATCTAAACTATAATCATACGTAATAGACGTAAAAACACTTCCAAGCATTTTATTTATTTCAAGTTTTGAAAACCCAAGCTGAATATTGCCTGTACTTCTATATGGTATTATATGAAAATTCATTTGCTTTTCCCATCACTTAAAAATTTCTCTAACTAGCCGCCCCAGTACTTGTGAATGTTTGGAGACTATGTTTCCTTATACAGATGCTACTTACCCCCGGCGCGCCCGGCATAACAGGCAAAGGGCTTTCCAGTCCCCCAAAAAAAACTCTTCCAGAAAGCGAGACAGTTTGCCTGTTTTGCTATTTATCCATAGTTCGCCTACCTGTTAGTAACGAGCAACAAAAAGGGCCCCTGTAACCTGGCCAATGCCCCCGCGCCGGGATAACAAGGTAAACAAGCAAATGAATTTTTTAAAATTTGCACAAAATTTTAATTAAAATATTGAATATGAACGAATTATCCATTTTAGCATTCCTCCCCTGTCCTCCCCCGGTATTCATCGGGGCAGGCTCTGCAGGGCTGGTTTTCCTCCCTCCGGGAGAGATACCTACGGCGCATGCGGGGAACTTCAACAACAAGCCGGGAGGTTGTACCTGTAAGCGAATTTTTAAAAAATTGCACGAAATTTTAAATAAAATATTGAATATGAACAAATTATACATTTTAGCATTCCTCCTTTTTCCTCCCCCGGTATTCATCGGGGCAGGCTTTTTTCCTCCCCGAAGGGCCGGTACCGGTGCTGGCACCGTTTTATATTTTCCGCCTATGCTTCTGCCCCGCCATTGCCGCCCTTTACTTATTTTTATTGCACCAAAAAACTGTTCATGAAAACAATTGTGCTGCCCTGCCTTTTTGCATGCCTTTGCGTGCACGCGTTGGCCCAAAAAAAGCCCTTAGACCATACCGTTTACGATGGCTGGCAAAATATTGGCGAAAGACTTATAAGCAATAACGGACGGTATGTTGCCTATACCATTAACCCGCAGGAAGGGGATGGGGGGCTGGTAATACAATCAGCCGCGGGCAGCTATAAAAAAGAGATACCGCGCGGCTATAACGCCATTATAACAGAAGATAACCTTTACCTGGTGTGCCGTATAAAATCTCCATATAAAGACATGCGTGATGCAAAAATCAAGAAGAAGAAAGCCGGCGATATGCCAAAAGATTCGCTGGCCATTGTGCTGCTGGGTACCGACAGTATTGTAAAGCGCGGGGGCATAAAAAGCTATAAGGTTCCCGGAAATGCTGCAGGCTGGCTTGCCTATTTGTATGCAAAAGGGTTTGGCGGCGATAAAGCTGTAAAACAGGCCCCAGACTCGCTTAGCCGGCTTGATGCCATTGTAAAAATGGCCGACAGTCTTACATATATTGCAGACAGCCTGCGCAATAAAGTGTCAGAAGCCAAAACAAACGGCCTTGCCGTACTGCAACCACAAAAAAATGCTGTGAAAAAGAACACTGCAGAAGATGCAGAAGAAGGAACGATACTGGTACTGCGAAACCTGCAAACCGGTGCAGAAATAAAATACCCGTTTACCAGCGATTATATTTTTAGCAAAAACGGCGCAAAGCTGGCGTTGCATACTACCAAAAAGAACGGGGATACCCTGCAAAAAGCCCGGGTGCTGGTAATAACCCTGCCAGGGCTTACGGCAGACACGGTAATGCAGGGTTTAAACGATGCTAAAAACCTGGTATTTGATGAAAGCGGCAGCAGGCTTGCCTTTATTGCAGAGCGTGACAGCAGCACAAAGGCGCTGCAAAAATTTTATAAACTCTGGTATTACAAAACCGGTATGGACAGCGCTGTATTGCGCGCCGGCATAAACCTGCCCGGTATAGCAGCCGGTTTTACGGTAAGCCCCCATTATGCCCCGCGTTTTAGCAAAAAAGGCAGCCGCCTGCTGTTTGGTGTTGAGGAGGTTTTACCGCCTAAAGACACGCTTGTACCCGATTTTGAAAAAGCGGGGCTTGATGTATGGAACTATAAAGACGAGGAACTGCAGCCGGAGCAGCTAAGGCGGCTTGAACGGGGGATATGGCGCAGCTATTTAACTGTAATTGATGAAGATAAAACCGAGCCTGTACAACTGGGCAGCCATATTTTTGAAACAGTATTGCCCACTTATGAAGGCGACGGCGATATATTTTATGCCACTACCGATACCGGCCGCAGGGTAGCCGCGCAATGGCAGGGTTATACGTTTAGCGATGTGTATGCGGTAAACCCCGTTACTGGCGAAAAACACCTAGTTATTAAAAACTTTAAAGGCACGGTTGACCCATCGTACACCGGTAAATACCTGTTGTTTTATGATGACAGGGGGCGCTGTTACCGGGTATATAACAGCATTACCGGCAGGTATTACAAAATAGGCACAGATATTACCACGGCATTGTATGATGAGGAAAACGATGTGCCGGACGATGCCCGCCCGTATGGCATAATACGCTGGATGCAGGATGACAAATACCTGCTTTTGTATGACAGGTATGATGTTTGGAAGGTTGACCCCGAAAATAAGGAGAAGTCTGAATTGCTTACCACGGGGCGAAAGGACAGAACACAATACCGGTATGCAACGCTGGATGAAGATGAGAAATTTATTAAGCCGGGGCAGCGGCTTGTTTTTAAAACCTATAACGAAGTAAACAAATATACCGGCCTGTATGCCCGTGAAGGCACAAAAGACCTTGTACTTATTTTAAACAGGCCTGCATACCTTTCAAACTTTGTAAAAGCAAAAAACAGCGGGAACCTGCTGTTTTCAAAAGAAACATTTTCCGCCCCGCCTGATATTTTCCTTTACCGCGAGGATGAGGATGCAGAGGTTGACACTGACGGGCGCGAAGTATTAACCCCGCTGAGCCATATAAACCCGCAGCAGTCAGAATACCTTTGGGGCACCGCAGAGTTGTTTAAGTGGAAGGCTTATACCGGTAAACTAACGGAAGGAATTTTATACAAGCCCGAAAACTTTGACCCGGCAAAGAAATACCCGATGATTGTGTATTTTTATGAGCGTAACAATAATACGCTTTACAATTACCAGGCACCTGCCCCTACCCCGTCGAGGTTAAACGTTTCTTTTTTTGTAAGCCGCGGTTATGTAGTGTTTATACCCGATATATGGTACACTAACGGCCACCCGGGCAAAAGCGCCTGCGACTATGTAATAAGCGGTACGCGTGCCTTAATAAAACTTGGCTTTATTGACAGTACTAAAATAGGCCTGCAGGGCCAAAGCTGGGGTGGTTACCAAACGGCATACATCATCACCCAAACAAACCTGTATGCTGCAGCATGGGCGGGAGCGCCTGTAGTAAATATGTTTAGCGCCTATGGCGGTATACGGTGGGAAAGCGGGCTTAACAGGCAGTTCCAGTACGAAAAAACGCAAAGCCGGATAGGGGCTGATATATGGCAGCGGCCCGACCTGTACACGGAAAACTCGCCGCTGTTTTATTTACCAAAGGTTACAACCCCCGTAGTTATAATGGCTAACGATGCAGATGGCGCCGTGCCCTGGTACCAGGGCATTGAATTTTTTACCGCAATGCGGAGGCTGAACAAGCCTGTATGGATGCTTACCTATAACGGAGAGGCACATAACCTGGTGGAAAGGCGAAACCGTAAAGACATACAAATACGCGAACAGCAGTTTTTTGACTGGCTGCTGAAGGGCGGCAAACCGCCGGTATGGATTACGGATGGGGTGCCGGCTGCATTAAAAGGCATTGACTACGGACTGGGCGTAAAATAAAATTTTAAAAAGGCCAAAAAAATTAACCGCACAAAATAAGCAGCCTGCCGAAAAGATAATTTGGGCACGGGAGTGCAGGAAATATATTCTTAACATAACTGTAATTTTGACACTTATTCGAAATGGTGTAACTTTGCACGGCAATTAACGTATTATAATAACTACTTTAAATATTTGTCCATAAGCGGACAGTTTGGTTGCGGGGGTAATGTCTATTACCCCTTTTTTATTAATACGGGTGCCATCAAAATAAGGCAGCCCAAATGGGCTGCCTCCTCGCATATAAAACCAAACTACCGCCTGAGAAAGTTTAAATAAGGTAAAGAAGATTTCGGGGGTTAATCCCGGTACATAGTGCATCGTTGCGCTGCAACATAATAGCCTATTGCAGCTTATAAGCTTTTACCGCCTGCCCGTTAATGCCAAACAACAGCGTGTTATTAATGTTAATAATGCTTCTTACGTCGCCCTTAAGGCTAAACCCAGAATGTAACTGGCTTACATAGCTGAAATTGCCTTTACCATCATTATGCAGCAGTACGCCGTAGTTTGCGTCGTACTTGCCAAAGCGCAGGCTGGCGTGGTTAATATTCCCGCATAACAACAGGTCTTTATGCCCGTCTTTATCATAGTCAATGGCTGTTATTGCAAACACAGGAGCAAACTGGGCCTGCAGCGGCAACGCCGACTTCCTGAACTTACCGGTTGCATCCCGCAAAAAAACGGCAGTTTCCAGGTAATTGGCAGTAAGGTGCCCGGCATCTTTCAATTGGTCGCTTTCGAGCACGTCGCCTATAGTGGCATCCGCATAACTTTTATAGTCGGCAAATTTCTTACGCAGTGCTGGCAGTTGGTTTACCAACTCATCCTTTGTAGCAAAAGGGTAACTTTTACCCTGTACATAAAAGCATAAAATCGGGTCAATATTGCCGTCGTTGTCAAAGTCCTTATAGTATAAATCAGCAGGTTGTGCGTCGCTTACGCGGCACTGGCTGTTTTCGCCAAGGTTGCCTATCACAAGGTCTTTCCTGCCATCGCCATTAACATCTTCGGCCAGCAGTTTATTCCACCACCCGCTGTACCTATTGTCAAAAAAGTCAGTTGTTTTGTCAACAAGCTTGCCGTTGTCGTTTACAAAAGCCATAACAGGCATCCACTCTCCCACCACCACCAGGTCTTCTCTATTATCGCCATTCAAATCAATCCATGCTGCATCCGTAATCATCCCGGCTTTTTGCAATTGCGGTGCTATGGTTGCTGCCTCGTCCTTAAAATGGCCCTTGCCGTCGTTAACTAAAACAAAACTTGCTGGTGTAACCGGGTATTGACCTGGCACTACACGTCCCCCTACAAAAATATCGGGATGTCCATCGCCATTAATATCAGCAACCTTTGCACAGCTTTTACTTACATGCATAATGGGCAGAGCCTCGTTGTCCTTCTTAAAACCGCCTTTGCCATCATTCAAATACAGCCTGTCCTGCAAAAGCGCATCTTCCGGCTGGTAACTATCATAGCCGCCGCTCACCACGTATAAATCAATAAAGCCATCTCCGTTTGCATCAAAAAAAACAGCGTCCACATCTTCACTCATCTTATCGGCTTCAAATGCGGGTTCATCTTTTTTAATGAACGATCCGCTTTTTTGCTGCAGGTATAATGCCCCCGCCTGCCCTTTACCCCCGCCGGTATAAATATCATCAAGTCCGTCTCCGTTAACATCTGCCTTTGCCAGCCCGGGTCCAGAAAACGATAGCGGGTTTACCAGCAGTGGCTGGCGCATAAAATCGTGTATACTGTCGCTGGCA
>DASZUX010000224.1:0-2941 GCA_035547455.1 Chitinophagaceae bacterium | reverse complement strand
GATCTGTGGCCAATTGAAGGTAAACGCCGGCCTGTTTTGTATTTAAAAAACGCCGGCAATTCTTTATTTACTACTTTCATACCCTTACAATTGCTGTATGAACCGTATTTACCGCCTGTTGTGTATTTTGTTAACAGTAACTTATGTTAGCGTCTTTGCGCAAAAGCCTGTACAACTTTACTCACCCAACAAGCAACTTCTGTTTAAATTCAGTATTGCTAATACATCCCCGGTGTACAGCGTGGCTTACAAGGGCAACATTATTATTGACAAAAGCAAGCTGGGCCTTACTTTCAGCGATGGCGACTTCATCAGCAACATTACCACTCAAAAACCGGTATTTCTTGATTCGGCGGAAGATTACACGCTGGTAACAGGCAAGACCGGCCACGTATACGACACATTCAGGCAGGCAACCATCCCTATGCTGCAGGCATCCTCCGGCAGAAAAATAAACCTGGTAGTACGCGCTTTTGACGACGGCATTGCATTCAGGTACGAGTTTTTATCGAAACCGGGCGCAGATTCAATGATTATTACTGACGAGAATACCACTTTTAATTTTACCGGCAACCCTACCGTACGCGCGCTGTTTTTACCCAATTATACTACCTCGCACGAAGGGCCCTATACCACAATGCCTTTAAGCGAATTGCCAGATACGCTTATGGACATGCCTGTGTTATTTCAGCAGCCTGGTAATGTTTTTATAGGTGTAACCGAAGCACAACTGCTTGATTATGCAGGTATGTACCTTAAAAAGAAAAATGGCATTATTACCGGTAAACTCTCACCCTGGCCCGGGCAAACACAAGTAAAAGTACTTGCCGCATTACCCCATAAAAGCCCGTGGCGGGTAATGCTGATAAGCGACAGGGTAGGCGCTTTAATTGAATCAAACATTATTACCAGTTTAAACACGCCCTGCGCCATAAAGGATGTTAGCTGGATTAAACCCGGTACATCTACCTTTCCCTGGTGGAACGGCAATGTAACACCTGACACACTTAATGCCCCGGGTAACAATTTTGTTACCAACCAGTACTATATTGATTTTTGTGCGCGTAACCACATCACTTATCACTCAGTGGTAGAATACGGCCTGCACCAATGGTACACAGACGACGGCGTTGGCTTTCAGCCCGGCCCGCATAATGATGTTACCAAACCTGTACCCGGGCTTGATATGAAGGAAATATGCGACTATGGTAAAAGTGTTGGTGTAGGCATACGCGTATGGGTACATTTTTATGCGCTGT
Organism: Chitinophagaceae bacterium; assembly: GCA_035547455.1. Classification (GTDB taxonomy): domain Bacteria; phylum Bacteroidota; class Bacteroidia; order Chitinophagales; family Chitinophagaceae; genus JABDFW01. The sequence goes on along the minus strand of DASZUX010000224.1, from coordinate 1,682 downwards.
ATCCAAGGCTTGACAGTGCATTTGCCATATTTGAGAAATGGGGCTTGCAGGGAATGATGGTTGATTTTATGGACAGGGACGACCAGTTAATGGTAAACATGCAAACAGAGATTTTACAGAAGGCCGCAGCGCACCACCTGCACATACAGTTTCATGGGGCATACAAACCTACCGGCTTAAACCGTACCTACCCCAACGAGTTTACACGGGAAGGTACCCGTAACTACGAGAACAATAAATGGGGGCCGGGACTTACCGCAGATCATGATATCTATATGCCTTTTACACGGTTGCTGGCCGGCTCAACAGATTATCATCTTGGCGGCTTCAGGGCGGTGCCTGACAGTGCTTATATTGTTCAATACACCCGCCCGCTTATGCTGGGCACGCGCTGCCACATGCTGGCTATGTACGTAGTACTGCAAAACGCATTGAGTATGGTGTGTGATTATCCCGCAGCATACGAAGGCCAGCCAGGTTTTGAGTTTATACAGCAGGTGCCTACTAACTGGGACGACACAAAAGTACCTGCGGCAGATGTTGAAAATATGTGGCAATTGCCCGTGAGAAGAATAACAACTGGTATATAGGCGCTATTACCAATCATGAAGCGCGAACTATAAATGTGCCCTTATACTTTTTGGGGGATGGCAGTTATACTGCGGAAATTTACACAGATGCTGCAGACGTTACGCAAAATCCCAATCACCTGGTTAAACAAACAAAAACCGTAACAAAAAACGACGTACTGGTACTGCCGCTGGCAGCAGGCGGCGGGGCTGCGGTACGCATATTAAAATAATGCCTGCGGGCTGCATATATTGCCACTTATAAAACAGTATGTTAAGAATGAACTGCTTTTTAGTAATTTACCCTAAACTACTGCAATGCAGGCTGATGAAGGCATATATATTATGCGGGGGTTTCCTGACTTTACTGTACCCGGGTTTGATATGGAAGTGTATAATGACCGCTTTAAAAAAAGCAATGTTATTATACATGCCTCATCTGCAGATATATCGTATGCTGAACATTGGGGTTGCCTCTCAATAAAATGCGCGGTTAATGGTAACGAGTACTATCGCTGCCAGGATCGTTTTTACGCCGTAAACAGCAGCAACTATCTTATCCTGAATGAAGGCAGCAATTACTCAAGTTATATCTTTTCGCGGCAACCGGTTGAATCATTCACTATTAATTTTTCATCTGCCTTTGAAGCCACCGTTATTCAAAGCCTGCTGGCTGACGTAAATAAAACACTGGACAGCGGGAATAATTGTACCCTGCAACGGGTTGAGTTTACAGAAAAATTATATGCCCACGATAACTGTGTAAGCCCGGTGCTGAATAAATTATACCGCTTGTCTCTTGAAGAAAAAACAGGCGGCGCGTATATAGCAGAATTGTACTATGTATTACTTGAACGCTTGCTGCTGTTGCAGCAAAACGTAAACAAAGAAATAAAAAATGTAGCAGCTGCAAAAGCTTCCACGCAAAAAGAGATTTACAAACGGCTGCACTACGCACAAGATTATATTGACTCCAGCTTTTCCAGCGATATTAATTTGCAGCAGTTATCCGTAGTTGCCTGTTTAAACAGTGCTTATTTTTTGCGGCAGTTTAAAAAATACTTCGGTGTTACACCCTACCGGTATATTATTCAAAAAAGGCTGGCAGCAGCA
>DASZUX010000223.1:0-2763 GCA_035547455.1 Chitinophagaceae bacterium | reverse complement strand
ATACGCGCCGCCGCCAAAAACTTTAAAGACCTGATGGTAATTGCCGCCAAACACAGTTACGCCGGCCTGGTGGAACTACTTAAAAGCCAAAATGGCCATACTACGCCGGAACAACGCCGTGAATACGCTGCAAAGGCTTTTGAAGTAGTAATGAATTACGACATTGCTATCAATAATTACTTTAACGGTACTATTATTTATCCCCTTAACAGCCAGCAAAGCCTGCGCTACGGCGAAAACCCCCACCAGCATGCAGTGTTTTATGGCGATTTAACTGAAACTGTTACCCAACTGCATGGCAAGGAGCTTAGCTATAATAACCTGGTAGATGTTGACGCCGCCATACAGTTGATTAATGAATTTCCATATACGGGCGAAGCAGGCACTGATGCAACCTTTGCTGTTATAAAGCACACTAACGTGTGCGGTATTGCAAGCAGGCCAACTGTAAAAGAATGCTGGGATGCAGGCCTTGCAGGCGATCCTGAAAGCGCTTTTGGCGGCGTACTGGTGTGTAATGCCGCCATTGATAAAGCAACCGCAGAAGCAATTGCCGAAATATTTTTCGAGGTGCTGATAGTGCCATCGTTTGATGGAGATGCGCTTGCCGTGCTCAAAAGCAAAAAAAACCGGATTTTGCTGCAATTAAACCCGGGCCGCAAAGCGTCAAAGCACCTGTTTAAATCTGTGTTGGGTGGCACACTGGTACAGGATGCAGACGCCGGTAACTATGCCGAATGGAAAGAAGTGGGCGGCCGCGAAACCACAGCTGCTGAAAAGGCCGACCTTATATTTGCCAACATAGTATGCAAACACCTTAAAAGCAATGCTATTGTGCTGGTTAAAGACAGGCAGCTTGTAGGCAAAGGTTGCGGGCAAACCAGCCGCATTGACAGTGTACGCCAAAGCATTGATAAAGCCAAACAGTTTAATGTTGACCTTAAAGGTGCAGTAATGGCAAGTGATGCTTTCTTTCCCTTTAGCGACAGCGTGCAGATGGTGCATGCCGAAGGTATTACAGCCATTATACAGCCGGGGGGTAGTATACGTGATAAGGACAGCATTGAATACTGCGTACAAAATAATCTTGCCATGGTAATTACCGGGCAGCGGCATTTTAAGCACTGATGAAGTGAAATACATTCTGTATATACTGCTTCTTTCAATTCTTTTTTCCTGTAAGCAGCCAACGCAAAAGCAGGAAAATAAGCCTAAGTATTTTGAAGGTTTTGTAGCGTTTGAAAACAGCTACGACGCGCAGGACACAGGTACAGAAAGTATACTGCGCAAGGTTTTTGGCGCAAAAGAAACCACTTACCTTGGCCCGGGCGGTTTTTTTTCGCGGGAATATATGGATGCACAGGGCATTATTTTTCACCGTGAAATATACAGGCCGGATTCTTTGCGTTTCTACGAGATTTTTGATAAGTCAGATACTATTCTCAGCAGCGATGTAACCAGGCCCACCAAAGCCAAATTAACCGGTTTTATCAAAAACAGTTCGTTTAAAATACTTAATCATACCGTGCAGGCAGTGCAGGTGAGAAGTATTGAGACGGAGGGAAAAACCGGGGAACATATTTACCTGTATATGACTTATTACAACGATACTCTTTTTGCCATACACCCCTTAACGTATAAGAAAATAACAGCCGATTGTATTGAAGAAATGTTTTCTTTATCGCCCTATCTAACAACAGGTATCAGGTTGCAGTTTGGGAATAAAGCCACTCTTAACGCGGTGGCAGCAAGAATAGTACGCGTGCATGTGCCGTTATGGCATTTTGATATACCAAAAAACAAAACCATACTTGACCTATAATGCGCGTCATAAAAAAATTGCTTACGCCTGCCTTGCGGTAACCAGCATAGTATGGGGTACTACCTGGGTAGGCAGCCGGTACGCCGCTATTCATGTACCCGGCCTGCAGGTATCATACCTGCGGCAGTGTATTGCCGGTACGCTGGTGTTGCTGTACTTTTTACTAAAAGGCACAAAAATGCCTTCATGGCACCAGTTTAAATGGCTGCTTATTGGTGGTTTTTTTATGTTCTTTCTCAACAACGGCATGGGCACCTGGAGCGTACACTATATTTCCGGCGGGCTGGGCGCGCTTATTACCGCGTTAAATCCTATTTGCATGGTGGTATTTGACTTTTTGATATTCAAAAAGCGCGACGGCAACCTTGTTACTTTTTTCGGCCTGCTTACCGGAATAGTTGGGGTAGTTTTTGTGCTGTATGAAAGTGCTTTTGGCCCGCACCCGCCCGGGTACATCTTTGGTATGGTTATTTGCTTTATTGGGGTAATTGGCTGGAGCATTGGCAGTTTGCTTATTGTGCGCAATAAAATAACACTTAACCCGTATTACGCCATGGGCTGGCAAATGTTGCTCGGCAGTGTTATGATATACCTGCTGGCCATATTAACCGGCAATAACGAGCCGCTTTCGCAAATACCTATGGCAGTGTGGGAAGATATTGGCTTCCTGTCTATTATCGGCTCGGTGCTTACCTTTATGGCATTCATCTATACGCTTAAGCACTTACCGCCCGCAGTGGCATCCGTATATGCATATATTAACCCAATAATAGCCATGTTGGCCGGTGCAGAATTACTGCACGAAACCCTTACAATAAACCTGCTTACAGGCTCTTTAATAACAATAGCAGGCGTATATTTGGTTAATTACAGCCTGCGTAAGGAGCAAGTTGACTAAACCCCGCTGTTTATGAAATACAAATACCTTTTATTAGCGGCCT
>DASZUX010000222.1:0-22568 GCA_035547455.1 Chitinophagaceae bacterium | reverse complement strand
AAGCACATTTAGAAGGCTTTGGTGGCGTGGAGGGAGTGCGCAAAGGCAAAGGCGAATTGTACGCTTACCTGCGGGAACACAACGGGACGGTATTTGCTTACGACGATTATGATTACCTGCATGACATGGTAAAAGGCGTTTCAAAAGTGGAATGGTATGGAACCGCTAATGGCGCGATAACGGGGCATGTATTAACCAGCGCACCTTTTTTAAAAGTGGCTGTAACCAGCGGAGTTTCATTTACTGAGCTGTACACCCAATTGGTAGGTAATTACAACCTGCCGAACATTTTATGCGCTATTACTGTGGGCAATTTTTTTAACGTGCCGGATGAAAAAATAAAAGCCGCTATAGAAGGCTACTCTCCTTCTAACAGCCGCTCTCAACTGGTGGTTAAAGGCAGCAATAAAATAATTCTGGACGCTTATAACGCCAACCCCAGCAGCATGAAGGCAGCCATTGAAAACTTTGCCCATATAAATGAGCCGCAAAAAGTATTGCTGTTGGGCGGCATGATGGAATTGGGTGAAGACAGCAAACAGGAGCATGCAGCCCTTATAAAACTTATTGAGGGCCATTCCTGGCTGGCAGTGGTGCTGGTAGGCGGCGATTTTAAATATGTATCCCACCCCTTTATTTATTTTGATAACTCCGCAGAGGCAGGGGAATGGTTAAAGGCGCAGCACTTTGAAAACACAACCCTGTTAGTAAAAGGCAGCCGCAGCATGCAGATGGAAAAAGTGCTGGAATAAGCTAGAATAAGCTGGAATAAGAATAATGCCCAAAAGTAAAACCTGCAGCTACCACCTCCTTTTGTTACCCGGCTACTTGCGCGATTTTATATTATCGCTCATTAAAAGGCGCAGGTCAAACTTAAATTCATCGCTCATATTGTCTTTGGGGATGATAAAGAAGGATTTGGGCGTGAAGTACAGGTGAAAGAAATGAGGACTTTCGGAGAATTTTATAAACTTGCTCCACTCCCATTCTACATATCCCCTTGAGTTTTCAAGCAGTACACGGCTGTTATTAAAATCAATGCTGAATTTATCCCTGAATGTTTCATTTTTACGATAAATAGTGCCGGGCATTACATACCAAAAGAGAATAATGGTGATAATCCAGATGCAGGAACCCAGCAAGAAAGGTTCAGGCCGGATTTTGCCGATAAAGAACAATATCGCGGTAACCACATCAAACACAATAATAAGCGATAGCAAAATCCGCATTTCGGGTTGCCATAAAAAATGGTAGCGTAATGCCTGGTAAACTTTTCGTTTGTCGTAAGTAAACTGTAGCTGCATGAATTATTGAATATGCGATAAAAGTATATAAAAGAGGAGTGACGGCCTAATTATATGCTGAGATTATATAAGACCATACTAAGCCTTTAAAATCAAAAATGTCCCGCCTTTCGGCGGAACATTTTGCTATAGTCAAACAATGAAGACGCAATATTATTAGCTGCAGCCCATACTGTTGCCGCAGTTAAGGCATTTATAGCAGGTACCGCTGCGCAGGGTTATGTGGCCGCAAACATTGCAGGCAGGAGCATCACTCTGCATGCTTTTCGCGGCGGCATTTACCGCATCAAGCCCGGCTTCGGCTTTTACTGCAGCAGGCTTTGCAGCTTTATGCTGGTGAGCGGCAGGCGCTGCAGCAACAGGTGCCGATACACGCAAATTACTTAATTCGGGCTTACCAATTAATGTAACGTCGTCCACATCGCCCATATTGCCCAGTTCTGGCTTATCCAGCACATGCACCAAGTCGGTACGGCCAAGATATTCATACGCCAGCGCCCGGAACACGAAATCAACCAGCGACGTAGTGGTTTTAATATTCGGGTGGTCAACCATACCCGCTGGTTCAAACTTGGTAAACACAAATTTCTCTACAAATTCTTCCAGCGGTACGCCGTATTGCAACCCTACAGAAATTGAAATGGCAAAGCAGTTCATCAGGCTACGCAGCGTTGAACCCTCTTTCGCAAGATCAATAAATATTTCACCCAGTGTCCCATCGGCATATTCACCTGTGCGCAGGAAGATTACCTGCCCGCCTACTTTGGCTTTTTGGGTAAAGCCGCGGCGTTTTGCCGGTAATGTTTTCCTTTCAACTATCCTTGACAGGGCACGCTTTAACTGTGTATCTTTTGACTCCTGCATGCGGCGCTGAACCTCATCCAGCAACTCAACATCACTCATTTTGGTTATATCTACCAGGTTGGCGGGTATTTCCTCGGTAATAAGCGGCTGGGCTGCTTCTTCTTGCTTCTCAGTAGCTTCCTCAGCTTTTTTCTTCTTATCGCTTTTATTACTTAAAGGCTGGCTAAGCTTACTGCCATCACGGTATAATGCACAGGCTTTTAAACCTAACTGCCAGCTAAGCAGGTATGAATCAGCAATTTCTTCTACGCTGGCCTCATGCGGCAGGTTGATTGTCTTTGAAATAGCCCCGCTAAGGAACGGCTGGGCAGCGGCCATCATTTTAATATGGCCATGTGCATGTATATAACGCTGGCCTTTTTTACCGCACTTATTGGCACAGTCAAACACCGGCAAATGAGCCACCTTAAGATAAGGTGCACCTTCTACCGTCATGGTACCGCATACATAATCATTGGCAGCATCAATTTGCTCATCGGTAAAGCCTAATGCATCCAGCAGGTCAAAGTTCCAATCATTGTATTGATCGGCAGTAAAACCAAGCCTTTCAAGACAAGCCTCTCCAAGTGTAAATTTATTAAATACGAAGCTTATTTCAAATGCGGCTTTGGCAGCGTCGTTCAGCTTTTTTATTTCATCTGCAATAAACCCTTTTTCACTTAATGTTTGGGGGTTAATAAACGGTGCGCCTTCAAATGAAGCAGCACCCACCGCATATTTAATAATGGCATCTATTTCTTTTTCGCTGTACCCCAGGTTTTTTAAAGCAGCGGGTACAGACTGGTTTATAATTTTAAAATAACCGCCGCCGGCCAGTTTTTTAAACTTAACCAATGCAAAATCGGGTTCCACGCCGGTAGTATCGCAGTCCATCACAAGGCCAATGGTGCCGGTAGGGGCTATTACGGTGGTTTGAGCGTTACGGTAGCCGAATTTTTCGCCCAGCTGCACTGCATCATCCCATGCTTTGGTAGCCGCCTTAAGCAGGTAATCAGGGCAGTATTTGGCGTTGATACCCACTGGTTTAACACTCAGCCCTTCGTATGCTTCGCTGGCATCGTAAGCAGCCGCGCGGTGATTGCGCATTACACGCAGCATATCTTCTTTATTCTCCTCATATTTAGCAAAAGGCCCTAAAATTTCGGCCATTTCAGCAGAAGTTTTATAAGAAATACCGGTAAGTATAGCTGTAATAGCACCGGCAATACCGCGGGCTTCTTCGCTGTCGTAAGCAATGCCGCTTACCATCAGCATAGTACCAAGATTGGCATAACCAAGGCCCAGTGTGCGGTAATCATAAGAAAGCTGTGCTACTTCTTTTGACGGGAACTGCGCCATAAGTACTGAAATTTCCAGCACGGTTGTCCACAAGCGGCAGGTGTATTCAAAACCTTCTACATCAAAAACGTTCTTTTCTGTATCAAAAAACTTCATAAGGTTGGCGCTTGCCAGGTTGCAGGCAGTATTGTCAAGAAACATATACTCACTACAGGGGTTGCTGGCATTAATCCGGCCGCCTTTGGGGCAGGTGTGCCACTCGTTAATAGTAGTGTCATACTGTGTGCCGGGATCAGCGCAACGCCATGCGGCATAAGAAATCTGGTTCCATACCTCGCGGGCGGGTATTTTTTTCATTACCCTGCCATCAGTACGGGCTTTTAATTCCCAATCGCCGTTTTCTTCTAATACTTTAAAGAAACTATTAGGAATACGAACAGAGTTATTAGAGTTTTGGCCTGAAACGGTAAGGTAAGCCTCTCCTTCATAATGGTTATCATATCCTGCGGCTATCAAAGCGCCCACTTTCTTTTCTTCTTCCACCTTCCAGTTAATAAACTTTATTACTTCCGGATGGTCAAGGTCAAGGCATACCATTTTTGCAGCCCTGCGGGTAGTACCGCCTGATTTGATAGCGCCAGCAGCACGGTCACCAATCTTCAAAAAGCTCATCAACCCGCTGGAAGTACCGCCGCCGCTTAATTTCTCACCTTCGCCGCGAATTTGCGAGAAATTAGTACCTACGCCGGAGCCATATTTAAAAATACGGGCTTCGCGTGTCCACAAATCCATAATACCGCCTTCATTTACCAGGTCATCGTTAACGCTTAAAATAAAACAGGCATGCGGTTGGGGCCTTTCATAAGCATTTGATGATTTTTTTAGCTGGCCGTCTTTGGCATCTACGTAATAGTGGCCCTGTGGCTTGCCGGTAATGCCGTAGCTTTCATGCAGGCCTGTGTTAAACCATTGGGGGCTGTTAGGCACACAGGCCTGGTTTAAAATGCTGTAAACCAGTTCGTCGTAAAACACCTGCGCGTCTTTTTTGCTGGCGAAATAATTGTTTTTTTCGCCCCAAACGCGCCAGCAGTTGGCCATACGGTGTGCCACCTGTTTAACGCTGGTTTCGCGGCCGAGACTGCCGTCAGGCTGGGGAACGCCCGCCTTACGGAAATACTTTTGTGCTAATATATCGGTTGCTATCTGGCTCCACTGCCTGGGAACTTCAACGTTATTCATTTCAAACACCACTTCCCCGTTGGGATTACGTATAACACTGGTGCGGTAATCATATTCAAACAGGTCGAATGGTGTTGTACCCTCTTTGGTAAAGCGGCGTTGGAAGTTCAAGCCCTTTTTAGGTTGAGCCATAACAGAATATTTTTAAATTGTTTTTGGAAATTTATTTAAAGCCCCGTTATGTATTAACGAATTGTTAAGCGGTTTACGAAAATATCCATCATACCTGAAAAAACAAGTTTTGAAATATGCACAGGATGTTGAAAAGTAGCGGGAAATTTTCGACAACCTCCGCCCCTATTGGCTTTGCTGTTTTTTGCACATGATTTAATAAAAAATGTAGATAACAATTTACGCAAAAACCTGGTAATTATTGAATGGAAATTGTTAAATAGGCTTAGGGCCGGCACATTAGCAATAAACAGTCAATACTAAAAAGGCTAATAGCAGGGAACCTTTAAAAAAGATATGCGTATATATTTATAGAACCCTCCTAATAAAGCAACAGGGATACAACCGTAAAACATTTGAGCCGGCTATTTTGGTTGCTTGCATCAAAGTGCGGCATTTTGCAGTCGTAGCACATTGCCAATAACAGGCAACCAATAGTTTTAAAGAGGCGTTTGTATTATATTAAAGGTTTTTACACGTTTAGTTAAATTATCCCCCAAAAAGCAAATTTTTTTTTGCATTTTTGCAAATAAGCACCCTTTAACAGTTAATCGTTTGCATGAAGCAGAAGCTATACCATCAATTAACCGAAAGAAAAAACCATGGCAGAAAGTCATTTACGGTGCTGCTTGATCCTGATAAGGTAGATTTAAACAAAATTGAGCAACTGGTAAGCCTTGCTGTAGATGCAAAAGTGGATTACTTTTTTGTCGGGGGCAGTTTGGTTATATCAAACACTCTTGACGAATGCATCCGCCAGATAAAGGCCCTGTGCCACATACCGGTAATTATTTTCCCGGGTGCACCATCGCAGGTAAGCAAATATGCCGATGCTTTATTGTACCTGTCCCTTATCTCCGGCCGCAACCCTGAATTACTTATTGGCCAGCATGTAATCAGCGCCCCCTTTGTTAAGCAAAGCGGGCTTGAAATAATACCAACAGGATATATGGTTATTGATGGCGGCGCCCCCACTACGGTTTCATATATCTCCAACGCGGCTCCTATACCGGCTGATAAAAACGAAATATCCATGTGCACGGCCATGGCCGGCGAAATGCTGGGCATGAAGGTGATTTATATGGATGCCGGCAGCGGCGCCAAGCGCCCTATAACCGAAACCATGATTGAAAAAGTATCTGCCCATATAGAAGCCCCGCTTATAATAGGAGGTGGCATAACCGATCCTGAAAAAGCTTACCGTAACTGCCGCGCAGGCGCCGATGTAATTGTGGTAGGCAACGCTATTGAAAAAGACCCATCGCTGATACGTGAAATGAGCGATGCTGTACACTCCGTGCATGTAAATGTTTTATAAAAACATTGCTTTTTGTATCCACCCAGCGTATTGCATGGGGCTATTTTAGCCAATTGCACAAGTACCGGCCGTTATAAGCCTGCATTAAATTGGTTAGCTTTGTTATATTGTGCAAAGTATGGAACAAATATTGCTGGTAAAAATGCCTGCAACAGCTTATTACTAAACCGTACAAACAAATGACAACAGCCGACTTATTAAAAAAAGTGCGCGAACTTGAAATAAAAAGCAAAAGGCTTACCAACCATTTGTTTACGGGTGAATACCATACAGCTTTTAAGGGCAGGGGTATGGCTTTTAAGGAGGTAAGGGAATACCAGCCGGGTGACGATATACGATTTATTGAGTGGAACACCTCCGCAAGAATGAACAATACATACAGCAAGCTTTTTGAAGAAGAAAGAGAATTGAGTGTGTACCTGCTGGTTGATGTAAGTGCCAGCAGCCTTTTTGGTACGTTTCAGCAAACGAAAAAAGATTTGATTACAGAAATTTGTGCTGTATTGGCTTTTTCGGCTATCAGTAATAACGATAAAGCAGGCCTGATATTTTTCAGCGACAGAGTTGAAAAATATATACCGGCCAAAAAGGGCCGCGATCAAGTACTGTACATGGTAAGAGAACTGCTTACTTTTAAGCCGCGGTCTGCTGAAACCAATATTGTAAAAGCATTACAGTTTTTAAATAACACTACCCGCCATAAAAGCATCGTATTTATTTTAAGCGATTTTGCTGACGCAGGTTACCACCAGGCGCTGCGCGTTGCTGCCAAAAGGCATGATGTTATTGGCATACAGGCGTATGACCAGCGCGATATGCAACTGCCCGCGGTTGGCATGCTTGAAGTATATGATGCCGAAACTGGCAAAGCAATGTACCTTAACACCAGCGATGCTTTTACCCGCGTTAAGTATAACCGCCAGTTTGTTACTATTATGGACGATGCCCGGAATACTTTTAAAAATGCCGGCGCCGACCTTATACAGCTTGCAACCGGCGGGGATTATGTAAAAGCTTTACAGGAATTTTTTATAAAAAGGGCATGAGGATGGTGTACAAATGCCCGCCTGCCTCGGGCACATTGGCAGGAACTGTTACCAGGTTTTTGTTACAATGCGGTACAAAAGTTTTACCGGCATTGCTGCTGGCAGCTATATTTAATACCAGGGCATTTTGCCAGCGGGCTTCGGCCTCGCTCGACAGGGATAAAATTGTTATCGGCGAACAGGTCACCCTTACATTGCAGGTTACTGATATAAATCCGCGTCTTTCATTCCTGGCAAACTGGTTCAACCTGCCGGATACTATAAACCATCTTTCCATTATAAAAAAGGATGCGGTTGATACCATAGATGTTGGTGGCCTGGCTACCTACCTGCAGCATATAACTATTACCTCTTTCGACTCCGGCCGTTGGGCCATACCATTACAATCGATTACGGTACAGGACAAAACAACAGGCAAAACCGGCAAATTAACAGCAGACAGTATGTTTTTACAGGTACTGCCGGTTGACGTATCGGACTTGAAAGATTATCACGATATAAAGGATATTATTGATGTACCCAAGGAAACAGATTACACGCTTATTATTGCAGCAGCGGCCTCAGTAATAGCTGTGGTGGTTTTGCTTATACTGCTGCTAAAACGAAAAAAGAAACCTGCCTCAGCCCCCAAAAAGCCTAAAAGTCTGCGCGCGCCGCTGGACGAAGCGTTGTTTAAGCTGGACGAACTTGCAAAAGAAGGCTTTGTGCAAAAGGATGAAACTAAGTTATTTTTTATACGGCTGGACGATATATGCCGCGAATACCTGGCAGCCCGCATACACACCGGCGTAATGCACTTTACCAGGGAAGAATTAATGCCCGTGGTAGCCATTTATTTAACAGACAGGCAAATGAAAGATCAATTCAGGCAACTGGTTCAGCTTATAGATGCTGCTAAGTTTGCCAAATACGCCCCGGGGGTGGGCGAGACAACAGATGCCCTGCACAAGGCTGCACTTATTTTGAAGTATATTGATTCACAAATACAACTGGCAAAACAGCATGCTAACTGAGTGGTGGCAACATACAACTTTTGCGTACCAATGGGTACTGGGTGCGTTGCTGCTGGTGCCCGTAATGGTAATTGAGTACATACGGGGCAACAAGCGCATGCAGGCCGCCATGCTTATAACCACCACCCATTTTGTACAAGGCACCAGCAGCTTTAAAACCATTACCAGGCACAGTTTATTTATAATGCGCTGCCTTACAATTATTTTTTTTATTGTAGCGCTGGCAAGACCACAACGCAAGTTTTCAGAGGAGGTAACGGAAGGTGAAGGAATAGATATTGTTTTGTGCTTTGATATAAGCGGCAGCATGACGTACCGAGACTTTCAGCCTAACCGTCTTGAGGCCTCCAAAGAAGTTGCCACTGAGTTTGTAAAAAACAGGCCGGGCGACAGGATAGGTATTGTGATTTTCAGCAGTCTTAGTTTTACCCTTTGTCCCATTACAACAGATCATAACACCGTACTTAGCCAGATTACCAATATTGAAAGCGGCTACCTCCAGGATGCCGGTACAGCTATCGGCTCCGGGCTTGCCACAAGCGTTGACCGGTTAAGGAATAGCAAGGCCAAAACTAAAATTGTAATACTGCTTACCGATGGTGTTGACTTTGGCGGCACTATACCCCCTGACCTTGCCCGTGATATGGCCATAGCAAACCACGTTAAAGTATATACCATTGGCGTAGGAACAGAAGATGAAATACAGGAGGTAGTTACCACCCCATTAGGCACTACAACCGAAATACGCAAAATGGAGTTTAATGAAAATCTGCTGCAAACACTTGCCAGTTCCACCGGCGGGCAGTATTTTCATGCAACGGATAAAGAAGCACTCCAAAAGATATACAAAAGCATTAACCAGCTTGAAAAATCTAAAATAAAAGTTACCACTTATACCCGCGCTACCGACAAGTTTTTTCCCTGGGTATTGGCCGGTATTGCTACCCTGCTGCTCGAATTCGTGCTGAGGTACACTTATTACAGAAAGTTTCCCTAACCTTTTAGGAATAGCCCCTCTATTCCTTTATCCAGGTACTGCCGTCCAGCACCCCTGACCTGTCAGTACAATCATCCGATACAAGGGTAATCACAACAGTTTTACTGTCCTTCATGGCAAACTTGTACTTACCAATAGCGGAACCCTCGCAATCACTTTGACCAGAAGTTTTTTGTATGGTAAGCACATCATCCTTCACGCCAAACACCATTGTTTCAACAAGGCTGCCGTCCGCTGCGGCATAAACATTCAGTGTATCCTTGCTGAAATCAAATACCGCGTCAAGCGGGTTGTCTAATTTAAGCGTAGTTGTCCATTTTGTGTTGGCAAATTGTGCCTGTACACCTGCAGCCAGTGCTATTGCAAAAAACAGGAAGATAATTTTTTTCATACAGCTTTTTATTTAAACAGTTAACCTTTAACGCTAACAACGTATTAAAGTTACACGAGTTTTAATTTATCAGCCCAATACTTTACTCTGCCCGCTATATACAAGGGTATTACTGTTTCCATACATTATTTGCTCGGTTATTGTCCGGCAGCATGTGTTTGGGGTCAACTATAACAGTTTTTATGGGTTGTGTAGTAGGCACCCTTACTGTTGGGGTAGCATTTTGCAGCCAGGTTTCTACCGGCAATTCCATCTGCTGCCTGGTGCCGTCGGCTAGTTCAATTTCAAGTGTTACAGGCATGGCCATTTTCTCAAGGTTCGCAATGGTTATCATAGCGCCTTTTGCGGCATCATTACGCACATATTTCACACCCAGCACTGCCTGGTCAAGCGGCCAGTTATTAAAAAACCATTCACGCCAAAACCACGACAAGTCTTCCCCCGCTTCATTATTCATAGTATTGAAAAAGTCGTACGGCGCGGGATGTTTGTATGCCCAGTTGTGTATATAGCGCTTAAATGCATAATCAAACCTGTCATGCCCCAAAATACATTCCCGCAGCAATACAAGGCCAAAGGCTGGTTTAAAATATGCCATCGGGTGACGGTATTTTTCCGGTACGGCATCTGCTCTCACCATCAGCGTAGGAGCTTTTGGGTCGCTTAAATAAGGCAATATTTCGTCTGCAGGGTTGCCGCCTTTAGGGGCATACTCACCGTCTCGTTTTGGCGCAAACTCGCCATTATTTATAACATCCGAAGCATATACATCAATAAAAGTATTAAAGCCTTCATCCATAAAGGCGTAGCGGCGTTCATCAGATCCTACAATCATGGGAAACCAGTTGTGCCCAATTTCATGCGCAGTAACCCAAAACAGTTCTTTGCCTTTGTCAGCAATACCGTCAAATACTATACCGGGATACTCCATACCACCGGCAATGCCAGCTTCGTTAATAGCCACAGGGTATGGGTACACATACCATGTTGATGAAAAATATTCAATTGATTTTTTCAAAAACTCTGTTGCCCTGCCCCATGCATCATTGCCTGCACTTTCAACGGGATACACAGACATTGCAAGGCATTTTTTGCTGCCGGGCAGGTTAACCTTTGCCGCATCCCACATATAGGCTTTTGAAGCACCAAAAACAACATCCCGTGTATTCTTCATTACATAATGCCAGGTAAGGCTGCCATGCTTAACCGGCCTGCTGGCAGGGTCTGTAACTTCTTCAGCAGAGCGTATCATTACTGTTGCATCGCTGTTACGCGCCTGTGCAAGGCGGGATATTTGTTTAGCGGTAAGCACTTCAGTTGGGTTTTGCAGTTCACCGCTGCCTGCCACAATTATGTCCCAAGGCGCGGTAACGGTATAATCGTAATCACCGTATTCGCAATAAAATTCCCCGCTGCCCAAAAATGGCAGGGTACTCCATCCTTCCAAATCATCGTAAACGCACATGCGCGGGTACCATTGTGCTATTTCAAATATTGTCCCGTTTTTGGTTGCTGTATAGTCAGTACGGTTTCCAAATGAACCAGGGATATTGTATGAATATTTTATATGAATGATTACCTGCCCCCCATTGCTGCGCAACGGCTGCCTTAAGCGTATTTGCATACGCGTATCAGTAATAATATAATCGGCGTCTGTTGTTTTTCCGTTCATTTCTACCTGTACAGATGCCAGCGCATAACCTGTAGTATGCCCGGGCGTACCAAAACCATTGGTGTAGTAATTGCTGCGGGCATCATCGCGGTAAGTATTCTGTTCTACGTACAGCCAAAGGGAGTGCAGTGTATCGGGGCTGTTATTTGTATAAACCAGGGTTTCTGCAGCGGTAAGTGTTTTGGCCAGCGTATCCAGCGTAGCGGCAATTTTATAGCTTGCTCGGTTTTGCCAGTATTTTGCTGCCGGCGCACCATTGGCAGAACGGAATGCAGAGCCGTTGCCATTGTATTGCAAAGGCGCAAACAGTTCCCGGGCATCGTAATTACTAATAACATTGTTATTGGATTGGCCATACACATTAATAACATATACAAGGCTGGCAATACATACAATAGTGCGTAACATTGGTGTTCCGTTTTTGTGAGCAGTGAAATTAGGCATTGTGATTGTAATAAATGAGCCGTTTAAGGCAATACACTAAACAAAGTTTGTTATTTGCCGGTTTATTCTGCAAACAGGCTTTATGTTGGGTATCGCTACCCCTGTTATGCCTAAAACCCGCTTACGCAATTCATGGTTAACCCGTTTACGCTGTGCCCGGGGTTTCCGGTTGTTACATCTTTATTATTGCCCCATATAAATCCGCCCTTCCAAAAGCAGATGCAATTGCATTAATTTTTTCAACACTTGCAAAGCTGTTTTGCCTGCAAAGTTGTGTTAATACGGCAAAGCTCAGCGGGTATGGCACCCACGGGTTGGGTATATTCATATCATATTCTACCAGTAATAAAATACCCTTTACGGTTAAATGCCTTCTCAACTTCTGAACAAATGCTGCTTTATCTTTTACATAATGCAATGCATTGGCCATTAAAATACCATCTGCTTTCTCAAAGGGAAGTTCATCTTTTACAAAGTCCAGTGCAAATGTTGTTAATGCAATTCCATCGGCCACTTTAACTTTCCTAATAGCTGCCTCGTCGCTATCCATTGCATATATGACACTTTGCTTTGGCAATAAATATGATAATATATCCGTAAAAAAACCCGTACCACAACCAAGGTCTGCCCACATGGAAAGTATAACTGTATGCAATGCCGGGTGATTAATCAGGGCAACACCATCACTAAATTTCATACAGTAAAATTACTGCTGCTTTTGGGAATTGCTTACAAAGGCGATATGCTTGCTGTCCGGTGACCATGACGGTGCGTTCAGCGTACCCTGCCCGCCGTATAAATAGGCAATTACTTTTGGTGCACCGGGTGCAGTAAGCGGCATTAGCCTTAACATTACCCTTTTATAACCTGGGTGCGCATTAGGATCAATAGTAGTGGGGAAGGAAATAAATACCATCCATTTGCCATCCGGCGAAATATGAGGGAACCAGTTATGGTATTCATCAAACGTTAATTGTTCTTTATCGCTGCCGTCGGGCTTCATGCGCCAAATTTGCATAGTGCCGGTGGGGTTGGCGTTGTAATAAATGTATTTACCATCCGGAGAGTACTCAGGCCCGTCCACATGACCGGTAGTATTCGTGGTTAATGCCACCTCCGGGCCACCGTTAATGTTTACTTTATAAAGATTAAAAATATTGCTGCCGCGTTGTGCCACGAAAGCAACCTCCTTGCCATTAGGTGCCCACCCGTGCCAGTAACTGGGTGTTTGTTCTGTAATAAGCCTGGGTTCGCCGCCTGTTAGTGGCAGTACATACACGGTTGACCCGCCTCCCGGCAGCCCTTTCCTTCCGCTGCTTATGGCCAGCATTTTACCATCGAACGATATACCGTGGTCATTATTGCAGTTGGTGGCAGAGCCTGTGTTTAATTTTTCGGGCTTTCCGCCTTCAATAGGTATAGTATATAAACTTCCCTTTTCATTAAACAAAAGTTCTTTGCCATCAGGCATCCAGTTGGGTGCTTCAAACCTGCCGGGCGCTTCATGTATAACTTTACGTATGCCATCAAACACATTCATTATTTCCAGCCTTGAACCAAGTGCGCCATTCCTTTCGGAATAACTATCCGGTACAGGTTTATCAATACGCACATTCCATACCCTGGCCTTACCCATCGCCATTGAATCGTGTGCGCAAATAAACAACCCAGCTAATACGCTGTCTGGCATATCGGGCATTTCATGGCTGCCCACTTCCTGTAATGGTTCGCCGGGGTGCGCCACACGCATAATAAACGTTTTGCCTGCCCGTTCAAGCTGTATAATTTCAAAATGCTTTTTGGAAACAGGTATTTCATCCTCAGGGTCGCGCATGTATGCTCCACGCATCACACGCCATTGCAACACGGTTAATCCATCCCTGTGCGACACCGCACATAACTGCTCGGCCTGGTCATCCAGCGAAGGGCGTACCATCCAGCCTATTTTTTTATGATTGTTTCCAGTATCGTTCCCGGTAAATTCAAAATTGGCAGTAAGTATAAAATCACCTGCTATCTTGTTATACAGGTAATGAAACTCATCTCTGTTAAACCAGATATTATACCCGCCTCCCGAAATATTGTATGATTGTGCGACTTCATCATATTGCGCATTGCCTTTTATTGCAGGATTGCCAACATCAGCATGGTTTTGAAATGTACCTACCGGGCTTTGCGCAGATGCAATAACCATACAGGCCGCGAATGCAGCAGTAAAAAAAAAATTCATACACTTTTTATTTTAATGAAAAGTATTTGCCCTATAGCTGGTTCTTTTTCAGTTCGCTTACGGCATGGTCAACCGCGCGGGCCGTTAATGCCATGTAGGTAAGCGATGGGTTTTGTGTAGAGGTAGATGTCATGCATGCTCCATCCGTTACAAATACATTCTTACAAGCATGCAATTGGTTCCATTCATTTAACAACGATGTTTTTGGGTCTTTTCCCATTCTTATTCCCCCCATTTCATGAATATCAAGTCCAGGTGCCTGTTTTGAGTCGCCGGTCCTTATATCGGTAAAGCCTGCCTTCGTATACATTTCTGTAAGCTGGTCAAAAAAATCTTTCAGCATCTTTTCATCATTATCATCATAACCAACATTAATTTTCAGCAGCGGCATGCCCCACTCATCTTTCTGCGTCTTATCAAGACTTACAAAATTTGTTTCTTTAGGTATGGTTTCACCCATCATGTGCGAGCCCACAAACCATGGCCCTAATTCCGGTTTCTTCATCAGGTTTTCCTTTAATGCTACACCAAATCCTTCGGCTTTGCGCCCACCACCCCAGCGGTTAGCAGAAAAGCCTGCGGCATACCCCCTTAAAAAGTCGGTCTCCTGCTTAAATACGTTTCTAAAACGCGGTATATAAGCGCTTGTTGGGCTGCGGCCATCAGTGGTAGAATCAAGGTGACCGTGATGCACAGCTGATATATGCCCGCGATAATTATGAAATGCAACGTACTTGCCCAGCAAACCGTTGTCGTTGCCAAGCCCGTTGGGAAAGCGCGACGAAGTTGAATTTAGCAGTATAAGGTTGGTATTAAGTGCTGCCGCATTTACAAAAATAACCGGCGCATAAAACTCTGCCTGCTCTTTCGTATTGGTGTCAATTACCCTTACCCCTGTAGCCCTGCCTTTTTTATCATCATAAATAATTGACTCTACAACTGAAAAAGGCCGAAGCGTCATATTACCGGTATTTGCGGCCCACGGTATAGTAGTTGAATTACTATTGAAATAGCCGCCAAACGGGCAACCACGCTGGCATAATGTTCTTTTCTGGCATTGGCCCCGTCCTTGTTTTAGATGTATGGGTTGCGGCTCTGTAACATGTGCACAGCGTGCATATATAACATGTCTGTCATTATAAGTTTTTGCAATAAAATCTTTAAAGTAATTTTCAACACAGCTTAAGTCAAGCGCAGGTAAAAATTCACCGTCAGGCAAATTGGGCAGGCCGTCCCTGTGACCGGATATGCCTGCAAATGTTTCAACATAGCTGTACCATGGTGCAAGGTCTTTATAGCGTATCGGCCAATCCACTGCATAGCCGTCACGGACGGGACCGTCAAAATCATAGTCGCTCCAGCGCTGTGTCTGTCTTGCCCACATGATTGATTTACCACCTACCTGGTAACCACGAATCCAGTCAAATGGTTTGTCCTGCACATAGGGATGATCGGTATCTTTTACAAAAAAGTGCATCGCATCTTCCCTGTATGCATAACAGCGGGCTATAGACGGGTTTTTTTCTGCAATATCTTCAGGTATTTGCCCGCGGTGTTTAAACTCCCATGGCATCATATTGGTGGTGGGGTAGTCTTTGTTATGTACTACGTTCCTTCCACGTTCCAGCACAAGTGTTTTTAGCCCTTTTTCACAAAATTCTTTGGCAGCCCAGCCACCACTGATACCTGAGCCGATTACTATTGCATCAAAATTATTGTTAGCCATACTGTCACGCGGTTTTTACGGGTACGCAACCATGGTACCGGCCGGGCACAAGCTCATATACCTGCACCTTTGTTAAAAAATATTGAGATGTTGTAAAGCTTTGAATAGTAAATCTTTTTACAATGCCGTAAAAATCATTCACCTCCGCAGGTATATTCTTTTTCTGCTCTATGTCTGTCAATAAAGCGGTTTTTTGCTCCGCAGTGCACAAGGTAAAGTCTTTACTATACCGTTGTTTTACCAGGGTTTCAAAGGCAGTCAAGCCTTTCATAAATTTTTGCTGTCCTTCCTTTGGCATGCATTCATCTATCATTGTTAAGGCAAACAAGTGTGATGATAATTCTTTTGCACCCGGTACTCCTGTAGTAGCGGGAATAATAGTTTCGCAAAGGTCAGCAAGCATTTTTTCCTCATCCCCGCCCACAGTAATATTCTTCAGAAGGAAGGATGCTTTGCCTTTATCATTCATACAGGCCGGTATTAGGCTGGCCCCTGCAGAGACAAACAGAATGCTTTTAATAACCGTACGCCTGTTCATATGAGCAAGTTTTGGTAGTCTAATGTACCATTAAACACAAGCATACTGAAATTATTTTGTACAAATAATTTTATTAGTAGACGCCATAACTGTTTAAAAAGCTGCTTTATTAAGGTTGCTCTTTGCTACATTACTAAATGCACAACAAGCTGTATTACACCCTCGCTTTTGCCATTCGTTAACATGAAATTTTATCTATCTTTTGCTGAATGTTTTGCTGTATCTTTCTTTATAATATGAGCGGTCCCGCAAAAAACAAACTTGGTTTATGGGCCAGCACTTCGCTGGTAATCGGCAACATGATTGGTGCCGGCGTATTCTTAATGCCGGCAACACTTGCCGGGTTTGGAGGTATAAGCTTGTTTGGCTGGCTTTTTTCGGCCATAGGGGCCTTTTTTCTGGCCCGTGTGTTTAGCAACCTAAGCAAACTTATGCCGGGTATGAGTGGCGGCCCTTATGCCTACACGCATGCCGGGTTTGGCGATTTTGCAGGGTTTATAATAGCCTGGGGCTACTGGATATCTGTATGGTGTACCAATGCCACCCTTGCAGTGTCGTTTACAGGCGGCTTAAGCACTTTTTTTAAATCGCTGCAGCAAAACCCGTTGCTGGAAATTATAACCGGCCTTGGGGCTATTTGGCTGCTTACCTGGGTTAATACACTGGGCATTAAAGCTACAGGCAATATGCAGCTTGTAACCACTATTTTAAAATTGATGCCGCTTTTATTTGTTGCCATCGCCGGCATATTTTTTATAAAAGCAGGCAACTTTACACCCTTTAATATAAGCGGCACCAGCAATATGCAAGCCATTACAGCAAGCAGCACATTAACGTTGTTTGCATTTTTAGGTATTGAATGTGCTACCATTCCAGCCGGCAACGTTATAAACCCTGAAAAAACAATACCACGCGCCACCACAATAGGAACGTTAATTACAACGACTGTATATATATTAGTTACTGTTGTAGTGATGGGCATGATTCCTGCCGCACAACTACAAAATTCTGCAACACCCCTGGCTGATGCAGCTATGATTATAGGCGGAGAAAAAGCACGTTACCTTGTGGGCGCGGGCGTTGCACTGGCAGCATTTGGGGCATTAAACGGGTGGATTTTAGTGCAGGGCCAGATACCTGCTGCTGTTGCCAAAGACAAATTGTTTCCCGGTATATTCAGCAGGGAGAACAAGGTAGGAGTGCCTGCAACAGGCATCGTCATTGGCAGTATACTTGCCTCAGTACTTATGTATATGAATTATAACCAGGCGCTGGTAAAACAATATGCATTCTTGTCTCTCATGTCAACATTAACATGCCTGGTACCTTATTTATTTTGCGCGGCTGCGTATGCAATTATAGCTATTGCCAAAAAGCAACTGCCGGTAAATAAATGGCCCGGTGCAATAATGCTTGCAACAGCATCATTTGCATTTTCGATTTGGGCAATTATTGGCAGTACAGCCAATATTGTGTATTGGGGTTTTATTTTGCTGATGGGCGGGGTGCCATTTTACGTATGGATTATTTATAAAAAGGAGAGCGACCATTAACCTGGTAATTTTTATCAAAAAAGACGTTCTATGACTCTGACTGCTCACTCTGAAACAGGGCAATTAAAATCTGTACTGCTGAAAAAAGCTTCAGATGCTTTTATAAGCGAAACGCATATTGAACAATACTGGCAAAACCTTAACTATACCGGGGGGCCTTCATTAACTGGTGCCCTAACGGAATATAAAGCATTTGAAGATCTATTCATTTCCCGGGGCATCGGGGTTTTATACTTACCTGCAGATAACACTGTGAATATGGACTCCATTTATTGCCGTGATGCCTCCATTGCTACTAATGCAGGCATGATATTGTGCAATATGGGTAAGCCAGCAAGAAAAAATGAACCTTGCGCTCAAAAACAAATATTTGAGAAAAGCGGCATCCCCATCCTTGGAGAAATAATCCAGCCAGGCTCTGTTGAAGGGGGTGATGTAGCCTGGCTTGATGAATATACACTGGCAGTCGGCCACAGCTACAGAACCAATACAGAAGGTATCAGGCAACTAAAAAATCTATTGCACCCGTTGGGTGTTTCGGTAATTACCGTACCGCTGCCGCATTATAAAGGCCCGTCCGATGTATTTCATCTTATGTCAATAATAAGCCCCGTAGCAGAAGATATTGCTGTAGTTTACTCACCGCTAATGCCCATTACAACCAGGAATGAACTACTCAGCCATGGCTACCAGTTTATAGAAGTCCCTGCCTGTGAATTTGAGACTATGGGCTGTAACGTGCTGGCCATAGCACCCGGGGAATGTATTATGGCGGAAGGCAATCCCCAAACACAGGAAGCGCTTGAAAAAGCAGGCTGCAG
This sequence comes from Chitinophagaceae bacterium, assembly GCA_035547455.1. Classification (GTDB taxonomy): domain Bacteria; phylum Bacteroidota; class Bacteroidia; order Chitinophagales; family Chitinophagaceae; genus JABDFW01. The sequence goes on along the minus strand of DASZUX010000222.1, from coordinate 3,963 downwards.
GATTACTGTTTACCGTGGTACTGAAATAAGTATTAAAGGCGGTGGTGGCCCTACCTGTTTAACAAGACCGTTGCAAAGGCTTTTATAGAAACTTGTATAAAACAACGCTATACTGCAAGGGGCAGCTTTGCTACATCCATGTGCTTTATAAGGTTATCCTCAATGATATAGGTATGCTGCAGCATTTCATCTTCAATAATATTCTCATGCAAATCTCTTACTACATGGCGAACATTGGCTACTATCCTGCCTTTGCCGCTTGTTGAGATACTCACTGGTTCCACATCACTGTTCAGCACTTCCCACTGCCTGCGCCAGTATTCTCTTAAACCTTCCCGGCCTTCAATGTAACCACCCCCCAGCCCATTGCTCCACATAACATTCGGGTGTATTATGGCAAGCGCAGCATCAATATCGCGTTTATTAAATGCGTAGTAAATCTTTTTAAGCAGTACTGTGTTTTTGTCCATACCAAGTAATTTGGCAATTTGTATGCCTGAAATTGAATTTTTAATCAGAAAGAATTGTACATAAAGGGATAAACGGAAAAAGCAATTTGCTAATCGGGTACCCGCTGTGATTTGGCACGAAAGTACCAATAAACTCTGATAATTTGCCAGCCTATTTCCGCCGAAAATAATGCAGCTACTGCCGAAAGGGCGGTAACCAGCGTTTTGTCATTGGCAGCTATTGCACCACTCAACGCAATTATAAGCAAGGTAAGCGGAGAAAGTACAATTATTGCAAGCCCCCATGTATTTAAGCGTATTTTAAAGGGCCTGTAAGTATAAGGCTCTTTTATACGCAGCGCTATCAGGCTAATCATTTCCAGCAATAATCCCGCTCCATATAGCATTACATCTAATATCACTAGTTCTTCAAAATCAAAATTCACCATAATACTAACAATAAGCCCGCATACAATAATAGAAATATGCGGCGTATTATACCGGGAATGCAGGGAGTTTAGTTTAGCCGGCAGCAATTTATCCTCGGCCATTGCTTTAGGTATGCGAGACATTGACAGCAATACCGCGGAAAAAATACCCAGCATACTGGCCATACCGCCAATAGCTATTATAGTGCCCAGCCACTTGCCACCCACAAGGCTGCCCAATTCCGGCATTCCTTTTTCATTTAATTCGTCAAAACTTATACCTGACGATTGAGCTGTATATATGGTTAACCCGTACAGCACAAACACCATACAAAAAGTAATAGCTATTGAAATAAGATAACTTCTTATAGGCTTGTCTACCTCTTCCGCATAGGTCGTTGCGTTATCCCATCCCAGAAAATTCCACATTACATAGTAAATAGCCATGCCGGTAGTTGACAATTTAGCATCTGACAATGACAAGGCAGGAAAACTGAGCGTACCATTGTGATGAAAAAAGAAAGTAATAAACAGGGCTGCAAAAGGCACGAGCACCAGTGCACTAAGCACCATAGAGGTTTTACCCACACGCACAATACCCATAATATTAAGAATGGCCCCAAACCACACAATTACAAGACAAACAGGCACCTTATACGCCATGATTGAGGGGAAAAAAAAGGCGCAATAGGTTACAAACCACACAGGATAAATAGCAAGGTCAACAAAAGTGTACAGCCATGTCCACCAGCCTTCATAAAAAGCCCACCGCTGGCCTAATGCTCTTTTTACCCATTGGTAGTACCCGCCAGTTACAGGCATCATGCTGTTTAACTCAAGCACCATAAATATAGAAGGTATATCCCACAAAAAAGGGGTAATCATCAGCAATAGCAATGATGCATTAGGGCCACCGAATTTTAAGAGTGGTTCAAGCCCGTAAGGGCCGCCCGAAACGGTTAAAAATATTACAAAAGCTAATTGAATGGGGCGGAGCCTTTTTTGCATTTGCTTTACTGTAAAAAGCTTTTAGTAGTTGTAACGTGTAAAAATACACGTACTACGGCATTTTACATCCAAAAATTTACCAGCCGTTACAGTTAAAGTTGCGCCCGCTTTGGCTTTGGCATAAGAAAATGCATAATAAGCCATGCTGCAAGATATGCAGACCCACAAATAACGAAAATAACATTGTAGCCGGCCGTTTTATTACCGGCCTCTTTAAAATGCTCTAAAATATTTCCAACTAAAAACGGGAATAACATACCGCCCAGGGCACCGGCCATACCACCTATGCCAATAACAGAACTTACTGCCCTTTTAGGAAACAGGTCGCTTGCCGTAGTATATATATTGGCGCTCCATGCCTGGTGTGCTGCAGCAGCAAGGCTTATAAGCGCCACGGCCACCCACATATTACCGGTAAACTGTGCAGCTATAACAGGTATAACGCACACCGCTGCAATAAGCATGGTTATCTTTCTGGCCCGGTAAGCCATCCAGCCCTTTTGAATAAACCATGATGAGAGGTAACCGCCGCCAACACTGCCAATGGTTACCACCGTGTACACCACTACCAACGGCCAGCCGGGGTTTTTCAGGTCGAGATTAAAGGTGCCGTGAAAATAGTCAGGCAGCCAAAATAAAAAAAACCACCATATAGGGTCTGTCATAAACTTGCCCACGATAAACACCCATGCCTGCCTGTAACTAAATAATTTTGCCCAGGGCACTTTTGCACCAGTATCCTCATTTTTCTCATCGGCATCACTGTGTATATACTCAAATTCTTTTTGTGTAATGCGTTTATGTTTTGCAGGTACCTGGTACATAAAAAGCCAGAATATCAGCCATATAATACCAAGGCCGCCAGTTATAATAAATACGCTGTGCCAGTTATAACCGGGTATGCTTAACAACCACGGCACAAGCAAAGGCACTATTACTGCCCCAATATTTGTACCTGCGTTAAATATACCTGTGGCAAATGCGCGCTCTTTTTTAGGACACCATTCTGTTACTGCTTTTACAGCAGATGGAAAGTTGCCCGATTCACCAATACCAAGCCCCATACGCGCTGCAATAAAGCCTGCTGTTGAAGTAATGAAGCCATGTACAATGGCAGCCCCACTCCATATAACTACAGCAACAGTATAACCAAGCTTTGAACCTACTTTGTCAACAATCCATCCGAAAGCAAGCAACCCAACTGCATACATTGCCTGGAAGGCGCTTACGATATGGCTGTAATCATTTTCATCCCACTTAAACTCCGTTTCCAGTGTGTTTTTTAAATAACCAATTACCTGCCTGTCAATGTAATTAATTGTAGTAGCAAAAAAAAGCAGGGTAACAACTACCCAGCGGTAATTTTCAATGGTTTTTTTAGGCATCGTTATAATTTGCGTGTGAAAGTGTGGCAGAACAATTACACGCAATATAAGCAGCTTACAGGCAAATAGCTAAAATAAAAGTAACGGGGTGATTTTTTTAAGGCGATAGTAGTGCAGCTATACTTAAGCAATTTCCATGTGCGCTATAAGGTCATCCGTAAATGTGTAGATGAGCGTTACCATTCCATCGGCTATAAGATCGCCCTGTATGTCTTTTATTGTTTGCTGTACACTTACATTAATACGGCCATCACTGGCTTCATCAATCGCTACAGGCACTATATGCGGGCTAAGTACCGCCCATTGCCTTGCCCAATAATTTCTTATCGCATCATGGCCATATACATAACCACCTTTCCAGCCATTCGGCCAAGCCACATCAGGCATTATCAATAAAAGCACTGCATCAATATCCCTTTCATTAAAAGCTTTGTAAGCTTTCATAATTATTTCAGCGTGATCAATAACTGTACTCATATTTTATTTTAACATTTCCTTGTAAATGTCTATTTCCTGTTCATAGTAACAGTTTTATGTATATACTCACCGTTGGCCGTAAGCCCTGTTACTGTAACAGTGTAAGTGGTCGGTTCATCCGCAGTAAAAAAATTCACGCTGGCTTTCCCATCCAGCCCGGTAACAATATCGCTTTTCCAAAAAATGGTTGTGCGCGGGTCGGGGCTTTTGCTGTTT
>DASZUX010000221.1:0-3873 GCA_035547455.1 Chitinophagaceae bacterium | reverse complement strand
TTTGGCGCCGTTACTGTGCAAAAAAATATAAGGGATACCCGAAATGCGGAGAAAGGGCAGGCGCAAGTATAATTACAGAGATTAAATAGAGCATTGCTGTGTGCTGCTTTAAAACGCCAACTGCCAGTAAACAAAAAGGGCATCTTTAAAAAGATGCCTTCCTGCTACTATCGTTTACTAATTCATCTTTTTCTTTAAACTGCTTACCTGTTCCTGCAGGTTGTTAACCAGCCCGGCAAGCTGGTTAACATCCCAGCGTTGCTGTGTATTGGTTTTTGTTATTATCATCTGCGCCTTCCACAGTTCCATAACATCATCAGTATTTACATTATAAGGCTCATACAGCGGGTTATCGCTTACCAGGGTAAGTTTGTTTTTGGCGCGGTTATTTTTCATTACCCTTTTATACACAATGCCCTCGCCTTTAGATACTACTATGTACGTATTATTGGGCTTTAAATCATCAACCCCGCCAACCTTTTCGCCCACAATAATACTGCCGCTGGGGGTAGGCAGCATACTATCGCCCATAATTTCAAAAGCACGGTAATGCCCGGGCGCCAGCATGGGCAGGGTAAAAGTATTCAGCTCATCAATAAATTCAGGATCGGCAAAGCCTGCCATATAACCGGCAGCAGCTTTTACAGGCACAAACTGTATATCCTGTGTTGCGGCAGCCATTTTCATCTGGCGGCGTTTATCAAGATAACTGCCCCCGCTTTTAACCGATGAAAGATCCTTCAGCATCAATTCATCAAGCGTGAGCTTAAAAATGCTGCACATGGTTTCCATCACGTCAAGACGGGGTTCAGCCCTCTCCTCTTCATAAGCCCCTATCAGGGAACGCTTAATCTTTAATTTGGCTGCAAACTCTTCCTGTGTCCAGCCGCGCAGCTTGCGTAAATAGCGTAAATTTTTTCCTGCAAAACTCATGGCTAATTGGTTTAGTATGCAAAATACTAATTATTTTAGTTTTGCAAAATATTTTTTTATAATTTGCCTGTAAACCAGCCAAATACCGGCATTTTTATACAGATTTTACGCGGTAACGCCATTTCAACCCTTTATACCGGCACCCCCCGGCCGCTTTATTGCCCTGCAAAGCCGGCCTGCTACCTGCCTACCAGTTCCATTACTGCATCCTTGTAAATGTTACCGATTGGTATGGTGGCCTTATTTACTTCAATGCTGTTGCCGTAGATGCTTTTTATATAGGCAATGGAAACAATGTAAGACTTATGTACCCTGATAAACTGCCAGGGCGGCAGCATTTTCTCCATATCGTTCAGGGTTTGATGTGTAATAAGATTATACTCAGCAGTATGAATTTTAAGGTAATCCTTCATGCTTTGTATATACACAATTTCAGAAAAATTTACTTTGAAGAATTTATTATTTGCCCTTATAAAAATATGGTCGCGCATTATATTAGCGTCGTCCTTTGTATCAAGGGGAAACAGCCTGCCTTCTTTAATTTTATTTACCGTTTTATTAAAACGTTCAAACGATACAGGTTTCAGTAAATAATCAATCACGTTAAACTCATAGCTTTCCAATGCGTATTCTGCATAGGCGGTTGTAAGCACTACCAGCGGGGGGGCGTGCAGCGAGCGTAACAGGTTAAGGCCCGTAGTGCCTGGCAGCTGTATGTCAAGAAATATAAGATCAATATCTTTTTCCTTCAGTATTGCCGCTGCCTCTGCAGCGTTATTGCAAACCCCCGCAAGTTCAAAACCATCCACTCTTTCAAGATGGCTCTTTATTACCTGCTGTGCCAGTATTTCATCCTCAACTATAATACATTTTATCACAACCTGCTGAGTTTAATAAGCAATGCTACGGTAAAAACATTATTATTAAAAATAACATCCAGTGTATGCGCGTCCGGGTACAGTATCTGCAGCCTTTCTCTTGCATTTTTTATGCCTATGCTGCTTATTTTACGTTCCTGCTTTTCTGTTTGAATAATGTTAAGCGCGTAAGCATCCGGGTACAACAGTTCCAGCAGGCCTTTGCTGCCGGTTACCTTGCCGCTGGCCATACGTTTTGCCTGTGTTTCAAGGTCAATATCCGTGTTGTTTACCACGGTAAGCAAAATATCTTCTCCCGCCATTTTTATGGTAATATACACAAAAGGCCGCTCTAATGAGTTATTCAGCGCATGTTTAAACCCGTTTTCTATAAATGAAATAAACAGGAACGGCTCTATCATTATGCCCGCAACATCTCCTTCTACAAAAAAGCGGATATCAGCATCGGCAAATCTTGTTTTTTCAATTTCAATATAGTTTTTAATAAACTCTATTTCTTTTGATAATGGCACCTTTTGTTCATCCCCGGCGTAAATAAGGTAACGCATAATATCCGCAAGCCGCACAATTACATCCGGTGTTTTATCAGACTTCTGCAGGCTTAGCGAGTAAATGCTGTTAAGCGTATTAAATAAAAAATGCGGCTTTACCTGGCTGCGTATGTACTTTAGCTTTAACACAATGGTTTCTTTACGCAGTATTTTTAATGCATCTTCCTCATCAAATGTTTTCTTAAGAAAAGAAATGTTTATTACAAGCACGCTGTTAAGCAATATCCATAGGGTTTCCCGGCCAAATGTAAGCCATGTATAATCGAAATAAGACTGGAACGCTACCCTCGTTTTTCCCTCAAATTGAAAGATGCTGTACACGCCCATAAGCAGCAACTGGATAATAACAAAAAATGCCGCCGACAGCAGTATAAAACTACCACGCCGGCCGGTGAAGAGAAAGCGGGCCACTACCTGCCTGCCGTATAGTATATACAGCGGAAAAAGCAGCAGGTTTATTGTAAGCAGGATGAGCAAAAAAACAAGTTCGCCTTTAAAAAAAGTAACCCAGTTTATTAATGGGGCAATAAACACCAGCAGTACCCAGAAATATATCTCTGATTTTTTATATGGGCGGATGGGCCGGTCGTTATCAAATTCCATAACAATATTTTATTATACTGCCAAGCTACCTGCAATGCTGCATACAGGTAAATGATTTCGACAAACGGTTTTCCGCCTGCGACGAAGTTGACTTCAACGCACCTGAATAAAATATAAAACCACCCCAAACCACCGGGCACAATAAATTATTAGTAAGCAAAAGCTTTTACAGTATGTTTTAGTTGGTAAATTACGGGCATGAAAAAATATCTGCTGCTTGCTGCGTTAATCGCTGCCCTTTACCTAACTTCCTGTACCGCCGCTGATACCGCAAACCATAATGCCGCGGACAGCGCCAACGGGGTAAATCTTACCCTTGTTACAGAAGACATTCCTTTTCCCGTTGAGGCAAAAATGGCCCCGGGCGATACAGGCCGTTTATATGTTGCAGCGCTAAGCGGTAAGATATACATAATAGAGCACGGCAAGCTGGTACCTAAGCCTTTTTTAGATATTAACAACCTGCTGGAAAATAAAGATTCAACACCGGCAGTACGGGGCCTGTACAGTTTTACATTTGACCCTGCATTTGCCACCAACCACAGGTTTTACATAAGTTATAACGCCCCAACCAATATTGACAGTAATAAATGCAAACTGGTGGTAAGCCAGTTTGAAACGAGTGCCGCCAACCCTGACAGCGCAATTATTGCAAGTGAAAAAAAGGTAATTACCATTGAAGGGCACAGCGTATGGCAGGATGCTAATGAAATAACCTTTGGCCCTGACGGCTGCCTGTATATTGCAATAGGCGATAACGGTACACCTATGAAAGAGCGCGAAGGAGAAAATTTAAACAGTTACCTGGGAAAACTGCTGCGTGTTGACGTACACAGCCTGCCTTATAAAGTACCGGCAGACAATCCCTTTATGCAAACAAAAGGGGCAAAACCTGAAATTTGGGCTTA
>DASZUX010000220.1:0-6260 GCA_035547455.1 Chitinophagaceae bacterium | reverse complement strand
GCCTGCAGGCATGTATTATGTGCGGCTTATGCAAAAAAATGGCCTACAGGAAACAAAAGGTTTTGTAGTATTGAACTAAAGGCATGGTTGGCGGCCCATTGCAAAAAGGAAGGCAATAAAATAGTGCCCCGTAAGTAACTGCGGTTGTCTAATTTACATCACGCACCGTTAACTGCCTGCGAGCGGCGTACCAAAGATTCCCACTGCTAATTCAGCCCAGATGAGCAAGAGCCCCATCAGGATAACGGCGCAAACGGCAATACGGTGACGCCTTTTGGTTATTTTGCGGAGGGCATACTCACACAGCAGACCGGTACCAAAAAGCCGGCTGCCGGCAACAAGGAAATCAGGTGCGCTCCATTTCACCTCAGTTGTAAATTGCATAGCAATAAACGGAATGAGCAGCAGGGCGAATACAGCCAGCATAATAAGGGCAAGGCGTTTATTTTTCATTAACATAAAAAGTGCTTTGTAATGCAAAGCAAATGAAATTATTTAAAATATTAAAATTTATTCTTGTGACTTTTATCAAATTGCAGATGTTGCACCTGCAATTGGGTACTGGTCCGCGGGCAACATTATATTCGTAATGCCCGCAGTTTCATTTAACCTGGAATTGCGCTTGAATACCTGTTTTTTGTTGGGCGACAAAAAACAATATTGGTACACTGAGCAACGTGGTCTTAATCACTCTAAAAGGTAAAGCTAATTTTGATGTAGCATTACCTCTAAAATCATACAACAAACTGACCCCAATCATTTTTCTTTTGTGTGCAGGGAAGCACATTTGTATAAACCTCAAATTGGAGTTATAGGGGTTGCGTTGGCCTTATTATAAACTGAATTGGTAAAAAATACAGCAACAAAAGTTATGTTAAAGTTTTCAGAAAACGTGGACGTGAAACATTGTAATGACAGCGCTTCAATTCATACCCCGGGTTTCTAAAAGCAACCTTGCCCTGGTATATTCTTTACCGGCAAATTGCCGGGAAGAATAGAGCTTGAAGAGACAATGGACGAACAGCCCGGGTTATATAATATCTATGATCGCCTGCCGAAGAGTTCTTCCAATTTGTAAGCTATAAATTAAATTGCTATGCTTGCTCAAGAAATAAGAAATAACCTTATGCCTGTTGGCAACAATGGGCTTATGCTGCCGAAGCCAACAATGCTTGTTAATAAGTCGTTGAAGTCAGGAAAGAAGCAAATTCCGGGGGGAGAAAAAAAAAGGCTTCGGGCAAATTTCTCGTCATTAGGAATGGTGATGCCTTTTCAGCCTTCCATGTGGGATGATAAAACAACTGAAAGCGTATGGGAAAATTCGCTGAAGAACTTAGAGCGAAAAATGAAGGAAGCATATTCAGATGATGTTATAAACAACCTGGTTTACCGGCTAAAGAAACTGTTTGCAAGGTTAAACTTCAATACGCATCGTAAAAGCCTGGCCATCATACTTACTCCGGATGATGAAAAAATAATGTACCTCGATTTTCCTGTAAGGCCCGTGACTTTTTTTTCCAAAAAAATCTCTGCACTTGAATTGGCTGCCAACCTGCACCAGGAGACCAGTTTTTTTTACCTGGTTTTAGGTAAAAATAAATCTGAACTGTATGACTTTAGTAGTGGCCAGTTTCGAATGGTATATGAAGAAGCTGATAAGCCGGACTTCTCAATGACTGCCCGAAACATTACAAACATTATTGACACACTTAACAGCGTAACCGGAAAACCTGTTTTTGTAACCGGGATTCCCAACCTGGTTGAACTGTTTTGTAAGAGTGATAATGCTACCAGGCTATATTGCCCGCTTTTTTATGGCTCTTTCCCTTTTGACAGGAAAATAAGGGAATCTGTAGTGCGGGAGGCAACTACTCACTGGAAGCACTGGCATGCTCAATCTATCAAAGGAAAAATATTGTTTGCCCGCCATGCAAACCGGATAATATCGAATGCAGAGCCTGTATTACAGGCCTTGGTTAAGGGTATGGATGGGGTATTGTTAATAGGTAAAAAGCTGAAAAGGCAACTTCAAAAACCGATTTCAGGAGATATTGCTTTTGAAATTGCAGCCGATTTAAACAGCCAAATTGAAATGTTTCTTACCCGGGGAAACAAGGTAGAGATTATAGAAACCGGATTGCTAAAGGGGTTAGGCGGTATTGCGTTACTGCCTATGTTCAGATCAGCACCACACAGAGCCCCGGGTAAAATTATCACCGGGCAATTGTTTTAGAAAAAGAAAGATGCAGGTATTAACAAAATAGCGGCATTTATAAAGCAGTAACTGGAGTGAAAGAATATTCGCTATGAACTAAGGAATATAAAAAATACTGGTTCAAAAAATATTCTGCCGCGGCGCTAAATCACCACGGCGGTAGTTGCCTCAGACTTCAAGGTGAAAGAAAACATTTGTGACTTTTGAGTTGCGTGATACATTTATAGTGCTTTTTTTGTATCTGTTGCTGATTGCTTACTTGCTTGCGGAAAAAGTAAATCATTCAGGATGAACTGGCATAGGTTAAGCATAGATGAAACGTTTGAATTGCTGCATACCGGTCAAAAAGGATTAAATACACCTGATGCCGGGGAGAGGCTGTTAAAATACGGGCCAAATGAATTGCAGGAGAGTAAAAGGAAAAGTGTCGTAATCATGCTGTTAAGGCAATTTAACGACATTATGATTTTGATTTTGCTGGCTGCGGCAATTATATCAGGAATTATTGGAGATCTTACCGATACAATCGTTATACTCGTTATTGTTTTTTTAAACGCAGTGATTGGATTCTTCCAGGAATACCGTGCAGAAAAAGCTATGCAGGCTTTAAAACAAATGGCTGTTACACAAACCAGGGTTTTACGGGATGGAACCAGCCTTTGGATGCCTGCCACAGCGTTGGTACCTGGTGACATACTTTTATTAGAAGCCGGTAATGCAATTCCCGCTGATGTAAGGATTATTGAGTCCGTAAACCTGAAGATTGAAGAGGCAGCCCTTACTGGCGAATCGCAGGCTGTTGACAAGGTTGTTCATTCATTGGAAATAGATGATTTGCCTGTTGGGGATAGAAAAAACATGGCCTTCAAGGGTACTTTTGTGACATACGGCCGTGGAACTGCTGTTGTGATTGCCACGGGTATGCAAACAGAACTTGGGCGTATAGCTAAAATGCTGCAAGAACAGGAAGCGCTGACTCCATTGCAGCAACGAATGATTTCATTTAGCAAAAAGCTGTCAGTACTGGTATTATTCCTTTGCATTTTATTTTTTGTTTCAGGCTGGCTGCGGGGTGAGGATGCGGTTAAAATGGTTATGACAAGTATTTCGCTGGCTGTTGCAGCAATACCTGAAGCGCTGCCTGCTGTCATCACAATTTCACTGGCGCTGGCTGCCAAAAGGATGATACGGCTTAACAGCCTCATAAGAAAATTGCCGGCGGTAGAAACCCTTGGTTCCGTTACTTATATCTGTACCGATAAAACTGGTACCCTTACCAAAAATAAAATGCGTGTTGACGAGATTTTTTTCAATGGGAGAATATATAAAAGAAAGGACTTGCCGTTGATTAGGCAATATGAAAACGGTAAGCTGCTGCTAAAGGCAATTGCCTTAAATAATGATGCAGCAATTGATGCCGGGAATAATATAAAAGGGGATAGTACAGAAACCGCTTTAATGGAAGTGGCGATTGAACAAAAAGTAGAAACGATTAACTGGCCCCGCCTTGCGGAAATTGTTTTTGATGCAGAGCGTAAGCTTATGACAACTTTTCACAAGCACGATAATAAGATAATTTCCTTCACCAAAGGCGCTCCCGACATCTTATTGCAACGGTGTACCGGCATTGATATTCAATCCGTGCAAGGACAGGTAGATGCAATGGCGGCGAACGGTTTTAGGGTATTGGGTTTTGCCTTTCGCTATTGGGATAATTTACCCGGCGATGTGGAAAGCGGAACACATGAAACAGGGTTACAATTTTTAGGGTTAACTGCAATTATAGACCCGCCGAGAGAAGAAGTATTTGAAGCGGTGGCTCAGTGTAAAACAGCAGGTATTGTGCCTGTGATGATTACGGGCGACCATCCCCTTACTGCAAAAACCATCGCAGCACGCATCGGAATTTTAGATGGTGTGGGGGATTTGGTTATTACTGGCCAGGAACTGGCGGCGATGGACAATGACAGCTTTCTTGCCAAAGTTGAAAAAATAAAAGTTTATGCCCGTGTGTCACCTGAACAAAAATTGCAGATTGTAAAAGCATTACAACAAAAAGGCCATTATGTGGCCATGACCGGAGATGGCGTTAATGATGCGCCTGCGCTTAAGCGGGCAAATATTGGCATAGCGATGGGAATTACAGGAACAGATGTTTCCAGGGAGGCGGCTGATATGATTTTGCTGGATGATAATTTCTCTACAATTGTAAAAGCCGTGAGAGAGGGCAGAAGAATTTATGACAACATACTTAAGTTTATAAAATACCTGATGACAACTAATTCAGGGGAATTGTGGACATTGTTGTTAGGCCCCATGATTGGGCTGCCTGTAGCGTTATTACCGATACATATTTTATGGATAAACTTAGTATCTGACGGGTTACCGGCTATTTCTTTGTCATTTGAAAAAGCCGAAAAAAACATTATGAACAGGCCGCCACGTCCTTCCAGGCAAAGTGTTTTTGCTGATGGCCACGGATGGCACATGATCTGGGCGGGAATACTGATGGCAGGTATTGCGTTATCCTTACAGGGATGGGCTATCCGGAACGGACTGCATTGGCAAACAATTGTTTTTAATGTACTATGTCTAAGCCAGATGGGGCATGTGCTGGCAATCCGGTCAGAAAACCAGTTCCTGTTTACAATAGGAATATTTTCCAACAAACCGCTTACGGGTGCAGTGCTTACAGCATTTGTTCTCCAGTTTGCAGTTACTTATGTTCCTTTTTTCCAACCCATTTTTCAAACTGAAGCACTAACACTAAGGGAATTTTTAATAGTAGGGGCAGCTTCCTCCCTTGTGTTTTTTGCCGTGGAAATTGAAAAAGCAGTTTACAGGAAAAATAGAAGCCATATATGATGCATTATTAACAAGGTTTAAACCAATAAAAAATATGAAAATAACCTGGTTAATGCTGCTGGCCATCGCCTGCTAACTATGCCCGCCAGCCTGTAAATTGTAAATAGCGCCCCAGCCAATGCAGCAGCCGATACCAGCAAAAATACAAGCCCCGCGCCACCCAAAGCGAAATGATTATTACCGCTAACGGGAAACCCAGTAGCGCCTCCTGCAGGTACCGGCCCTGCAAGAAAGCAAGGGCCAAAACACAAACTTTCCAAATCAACCTTTACATATCGCATAAGTTTAAATAAAACTGCGGAAAAAGGCTTTACAGCCCGTTTATTACGTTTCTTAATTTCTGGGCAATCTCTTCTGCAACAGGCTGCAAATCTTTATTCAGCACCGCCTTCATGGACACAGTGGGGTCAATCGCAGATATTTCAATTTGGCCCGGCTCTTGTTCCTGGACCACCACATTGCAGGGTAGCATGGTACCGATCTTATCTTCCGCCAGCAAAGCTTTGTATGCATACGGCGGGTTACAGGCCCCCAGTATTTTATAGTTATAAAAATCCTGCCCCAGCTTTTTCTTAAAAATCGTTTTGACATCAATTTCCGTGAGCACGCCAAACCCTTCCGCCGCCAGGGATTCTGTTACCTTTTTTACGGTTTCATCAAAGTTGCCGGCTATCTTTTTATTGAAATAATATTGCATATATAATACTGTTTATCTGTGAAGGCTACACTACCGCGTGGTCGCCCCAGGATCTTCGCTTAACGCCAGCCCCCAGTGCGGGATTTTTCCGCCAAGCGTATGGCAAAGTTGCACCGGAGAATTAAGATATGCGGCTTCGAGGTATTCATCCATGCTGCGGTTTGCCGGTATAACGAAGGCGATTAAGAAACTTCAATAAAGATCCCAGCTTTTTTTGAGACGCACAATGATATTCATCAATGAACAGGCTGACAGCCGGCATAAGCCATACCTGTTTACTAACCATCTGATGTTGAATCATGTCATCCGTGGGTCACCAAAGGTGGTAGAAAGGGGTAAAATGGGAACAAGCTGAAAAGTTGTGGGATAATCTAAAAAGTGATTTTTTTGCGGTTGAAAAAAGAAACACAGATTGGATAATAATTACCGTCAGTTAGCAGAGCTGTTTTTACCAGCCGGGATATTGGATTATTTTGAATTGGT
>DASZUX010000219.1:0-2876 GCA_035547455.1 Chitinophagaceae bacterium | reverse complement strand
CAAGAATTTTTACGCAACTTAAAATTACCCAAACTGCAAACTGCATAAATGACGCCAAAGCCTAACATTGTTACCATAATGCAAACAAGGAGAGGTTCGTCAAGGCTGCCGGACAAGGTATTGATGTGTGTTGCCGGCAAGCCGCTGTTTGTGCAGCAGGCTGAACGTATTATGGCCTCAGCGCTGCATGGCACCCTGGTTATTGCCACTACTACCGACAGCAGCGATGACCTTATTGAGTATATATGCAGCAGGGAGGGGCTTAACTGTTACCGCGGCGACCCCGCCGACCTGGTTGACAGACATTACAAAGCTGCCTTAGAGTATAAAGCAGATATAGCAGTAAAAATTCCCAGTGACTGTCCGCTTATAAGCCCGGAAATAATTGACAGTGTACTGCACTATTATCTTAATAACAGTAATTGCTATGACTTTGTAAGTAACCTGCACCCGGCCACCTACCCGGATGGCAATGATGTTGAAGTAATGACAATGCAGGCGCTGAAGGATGCCTGGCTGTATGCAGGCCGGACTTTTGAGCGAGAGCATACTACCCCATACATTTGGGAACAACCCGAAAAATTCAGGATTGGGAATGTTGTTATGGAAGGAGGTGAAAACCTTAGCATGGTACACCGCTGGACAATTGATTACCGGGAAGATTTTGACTTTATAAAAAAAGTATTTGACGAGTTATATTCAGCCAACCCACTATTTTCGTATAAGGATATACTTTTGCTGCTGGAAAAGCGGCCAGACATCTACCGCATAAATAGCCAACTGGCAGGTGTTAACTGGTACAGGCATCATTTAGATGAGTTAAAAACCATTTCAGCAGACAAAACAAAAATACTGGAACAATAATATTTATGACAGAACAAAAATTGCGCAGCCTTCAGTCATTAGCGCTAAAAGTGCGGGAGCATATCATTGATATGTCAGTAGGGGGCGGGTGCTTTATCGGGGCTTCGCTTTCATGTGTAGAGCTGGTTGTGTACCTGTATGCAGAGTATTTGAATATTGATAAAGACGATGTAAAAAACCCGGGCCGCGATTATCTTTTTCTCTCAAAAGGTCACGATGTACCGGCATTATATTCAACACTGGCAGAACTTGGCTTTATTGGAAAAGAAAGGCTTAAAAGCCACCTGCTTACTGAAGACTCTGTATACTGGCATCCCAACCGCAATATAACGGGGGTTGAATTTCATTCAGGCTCGCTTGGCCACCTGCCTTCCGTTGCTGCAGGTGTTGCCATGGATTGCAAACTAACCGGCCAAAATAACCAGGTAATTGTTATAACCGGCGATGGTGAATTAAATGAAGGTACAGTATGGGAAACTATATTGGTAGCCAATGCTTATAAATTAAACAACCTTACAATTATTGTTGACCGCAACCAGTTTCAGGCCAATATACGTACCGAAGAGCTGGTGCCGCTTGAACCGCTGGTGGATAAATTTGAAGCATTTGGCTGTAATGTAAGGCGCATTAACGGGCATGATTTTGACGCCATAAGCGACGCGCTGAAAGATATACCTTACAGCAGTGATAAGGTAAATGTAATTATTGCAGATACAGTACGCGGCCGGGGCCTGCCAAGTATAGAAGCAAGGGCAGACCGCTGGTTTTGCGCCTTTACGCGGGAAGAAGCCAATGCCCTGCTGAACGAACTGCATGGAAATGAGAAAGCTACGCTTGAATCGGAAACTTTAATTGTGAGATAGCATGACGTATGAACAACTGCTTATAGAAACCGCAAAAGCAGACGAACGCATTATTGTAATGACCGCTGAAAACAGGGCGCTTGTACGTAATGTTGGCGCCGCAATAGGCAACAGGTTTATAGATACCGGCATAACTGAACAAACGATGATAGGCATGGCGGCAGGCTTAGCCCTGCGCGGGCGCATACCAATTGCACATGCGCTGGCGCCGTTTTTAACCATGCGGGCATTTGAATTTATACGCACTGATGTGGGTATTGCACACCTGCCTGTAAAACTTACCGGCTATATACCCGGCTTCCTGTCCGACGGTAACGGGCCTACCCATCAGAGTATTGAAGACGTAAGCATTATGCGCGGCATTCCCGGCATGGAGGTATATTGTCCTGCTGATGAGGATGACCTTGTTAGTATGCTGCCTGTTATTTGGGCATCCCCCAATCCTGCGTATGTAAGGGCCAATCATAAAAAAGGCAGCTATACACATGCCCCGTATGAGCCCGGCAAAGCAGAAGTTATTAGCACAGGTACGGATATTACTCTATTAACCTATGGCTTTTTGTTTGAAAATACCCTTAAAGCAAAAGAGATATTAGAGCAGCATGGCCTTTCCGTGGGATTGGTTAATATGCGCTCTCTAAAGCCTATAGATGAACCAGCCATCATAAGCAGTGCCTTAAATAGCAAAGTATTAGTAACAATTGAAGACCACCTGCAAACCGGAGGGCTGTACACCATTATTGCCGAAACGCTGCTTAAACACAAGCTTTCTGCCAGTGTTTTACCGCTGGCGCTGCAGGAAAAATGGTTTAAACCCGGCCTTTTAACCGAAGTATTGGAACATGAAGGTTTTACCACTGAAAAGCTGGCAAAAAAAATAAACGCCTTCTATTTACATGAAACATTAGCAAATTAGTTTACTATGCCTAATACAGTATCTTTTAATAACGATTACCCGGTAATTACAGAGAGTGACAGGTTGTATGCACGCGCATCGCAAATAATGACGCCTGTTACCCAAACGCTTGCCAAAGGCCCCGGCCAGTATATTAAAGGCGTAGCTCCCAAATACATGAAACGCGGGCAGGGCAGCCATGTATGGGACGTAGACGGTAACGAGTACATTGATTATAATATGGCCATAGGGCC
>DASZUX010000218.1:0-2216 GCA_035547455.1 Chitinophagaceae bacterium | reverse complement strand
CCTGGCAGCAACACATGCTTAAAGGGTTCAGTATAAAAAGCGTTTTCATAATAGCCTGCAAAATTCCAGGCATCGGCAATAAAAACTTCTGTTGTTTTGGCAGCAGGGGCATTTAATAATTTATCTCCCCCCCAATCAAAGCTTATTGTACCATCCTCGTATTTAATAAAATAATTGTACACAATACCTTCAGCGGGTATAGAGGCCCTGTTAATTGAAATAGTTACTGTCCACAACTCGTTATTCAGGTATTGCATCGGCAGTGCCCTGGCTATATCTTTATCACCAAATATTTCATGGTTACCCGTTATGTACAGGGTTTGGCCAAATTTCGTATGAAACTTTAATTGCAGTGTAATTTCTGCTAGCCCCGTTGCGCCTGCTTTTTTTGAAGCTGATTTTTTTGAGACTTTTTCAATTGGTGTTTCTTTTTTAGGCGCAGATGTTTTTGTAACAGTTTTTTTAGGCGCAGATTTTTTTGCCGGTTTCTTTACATCTTCTGCCCCATCCGCTGCCTTTTTTGCACTGGCTGTTTTTGTACCTTTAGCAGGTGCAGCGTTAAGTTCTGTTACCCCTCCTTCTTTTTTTGTTTTCTTTGTTCTTACTGCTTTTTCTGGTATAATATGGTTGCCATTTAGCGTGCCATTGCTGGTAGCCTCAACGGCCTTGTTTTCCTGGTTAATTTTTTCAGTAGCCAAAATCATAAAATTTTAAAGTGTGCGAATGTAGAAAGAAATAACCTGCTAAAAGATAAAATCACAGTTACCATACCATTTATTTGATAATATCCGGCCAAAATGCCGGATTATTAAAAATTTTACAATTGTTATCTAATAATGCTGGTATGGCAAAGCAGGCGCGAACAACTACACTATTACCGTATTTATTTTTCATATAGCAGGCTGTTTTGGGCTAACAAAAGCGTCCGTGCAATCTTTTGGGGAATAAAAATAAGTAATGTGTAATTAATACACAAATCTTAATATAAAAAGTTTGCCATAACATATTAGCGGCGGCATGGGTAAGTAACTATGCAGCAGAATTTTATACTACATTTGAAAAAATTGGGCAGTATGACTATTCCTGTTATGGCAGAGTTGGCAACGGCAGGTGAAACACCGGAAGTATTATTTTGGGTAGGATGTTCGGGCAGTTTTGACCAGCGGGCACAGAAAATAACACGGGCATTTGCTGCAATTTTAAACAAAACAGGTATTAAATATGCCATTTTGGGTAAAGAAGAAATGTGTACAGGCGACCCCGCCCGCAGGGCAGGCAATGAGTTCCTGTTCCAGATGATGGCATTTAATAATATACAGTTATTAAATAACTATGGCATAAAAAAAATAGTAACTGCCTGCCCCCACTGCTTTAATACCCTTAAAAACGAGTATCCTGAGCTGGGCGGCAACTATGAAGTAATACATCATACTACTTTTCTGCAGCAAATGATTAATGAGGGCAGGATAAAGCTGAAAGAAGGCGGCGCATTTATGGGCAAACGCATAACCTACCATGACAGTTGCTACCTTGGCCGTGCCAATAATATTTATGAAGCGCCCCGCAAAATACTGGAAATGCTGGATGCAGAACTGGTTGAGATGAAACGATGCCGCAGCAAAGGATTATGTTGCGGCGCGGGTGGTGCACAAATGTTTAAAGAGGATGAACCCGGCAACAAACGTATTAATATTGAACGGGCTGATGAAGCGCTTTCACTTAAACCCGGGATTATTGCCTCAGCCTGTCCCTTTTGTAATACAATGCTGACTGACGGGGTAAAAAACAGGGAGATGGAGCAAGATGTTAAAGTGCTGGATATTGCTGAACTTATCGCTGGTGGGATGGCGTAAGGTAGCTCATTCCATAACACATTGTTTATAGCCTGTCTGGGCAGACCTTAATTACACCACCTGATGGCCAACCACGCACTACAGGTTATTATCCATACCTGCAAACTATCGCTTGCAGTGCCTACCTTTGCAGTATGAACTTGAATTTTGCAGAACATATTCCGGCAGATTTTCATCCCGCTTCAAAGGTTTGGATATATCAAAGCAGCCGCCTTTTTAGCATAAGCGAGGTTTTGCAACTCGAACCTATGCTGCAGCAGTTTGCAGCCAATTGGAGAAGCCATGGTGTGCCGGTAAAAGGCTACGCCAATGTATTTTTCGGGCAATTTATTATATTGATGGCTGACGAAACAGCCACGGGTG
>DASZUX010000217.1:0-5903 GCA_035547455.1 Chitinophagaceae bacterium | reverse complement strand
TTTTCAATGCCCATCCATGCAGGTATAAACGTACACCCGCCCCAGGCATAATGCTGTACTTTGCCCTGTAACTTAAAAATTCTATCTTGCTCAAAACTCATATTTAACCTTTTAACCCCGGAAAGATAATAAAATGATCCCTAACAAAAGCACAGGTGACGAAGGTGAACAACTGGCTGTTACGTACTTGCAGAACAAAGGTTATACCATACTGGAACGGAATTGGCGATTCAGGCGCTGGGAGGTAGATATTATTGCATCAAAAGGAAAATTCCTGCATATTTTTGAGGTGAAAACAAGAAAGAGTACCCGTTTTGGCAACCCCGAGGAAAGTATTGGACGTGATAAAATGGACTGCATGAAAAATGCTGCTGAGGAATACCAGTACCAGCACCCTGAATGGAAATTTTTGCAGTTTAATGTACTGGCCATTACCATGCATTATGATGAACCCATAGAATATTTTTTAATTGAAGATGTGTATTTTTAGCCTGCCGCAACAATAATGCCGGTTAAGTAAATGAAAAGAATACTGTTATTTATTGACAAGCGCACGCGGTTATTGAGAATTGCTATTTCGCTGACTGTTGCAGCAATAATATGGTTTATATTGCGTGACAGCCATCCCCCCGCAATCGTGTTCATGGCATCCTGGATTGGCTTTTCAGGCAGCACCCTGTTAACAATATGGGCATCCATACTTGTACTTCATCCAAGAGAAATTGCATCGGTAGCCGTAGAAGAAGACAATACCAGGTTTTTAACATTTGCATTTGTGATAAGCGCCGCATCAATAAGCCTTTTTGCTATTGTGCTGCTGTTGCAGGCCGCCCCCAACGCGAGGGGACTTAGCCACCATATTTTATTAAGCGCTATTTCTGTTTTTTGTTCCTGGACGCTTATACACACAGTGTTTACATTAAAGTATGCACACATGTATTACACTTTCCCTTCCAGGAAGCACCTTGAAGCAGGTGAGCAGCCGCATGGGGGACTTGATTTTCCCGGGACGGAGCACCCTGATTTTTTGGATTTTGCCTATTTTTCTTTTGTGCTGGGCATGACTTTCCAGGTAGCTGATGTAAGCATTACCGGCAGAAGTATAAGAAGGCTGGCATTACTGCATGGTTTTATAGCATTTGTTTACAATACTATAATAGTTGCCCTTAGCATAAATATTGTTTCGGGCATGGTTGCCAAATAGCTGCACCATTTTTTACTTTTTACCAAAAGCTATTTTTTCAAGACCGATTAAAAAACCAAGGCCATAAGAAAAGTGCAGTATAAAGTATGCGCAACTTATACAAAGGCACTGCATAAACCCCCGCCTGCTTGCAAATGAAAAGCTAAGGTTTATAAGTATGTACAATAGCAATGGTATTACAGCAGCGGTAAAATTAAAAAGCGCAAAAAAAGGCATGCAAAAAAGGTACAATACAAATAGAGACGGAATGAGATGCCGCAAGCTAAACCCGGAAAGTATTTTTTTAAGAACAACAGGTTTATATAACCCGTACTGGTAATATTGCTTAAACAATTTGCCGAAAGTGTTACGCGGGTGATAATACAGCTTTATTTGAGGTGACTGGTAAATTGTAAAGCCCATGCTTTTTGCCCGGTAATGAAATTCGTCATCCTGGTTGCGCTTAAGCGTTTCGTCAAACAACCCTGTTTTACTGAAGATGTTTTTTTTCCATGCACCAAGATAAACCGTGTTGGTATATCCTTCAAAATCCTCAAAATGAAAAGAACTGTTACCCACTCCAAAAAAGGTAGAAGTAGCATAACCAACTGCATCCTGCACTACGTTGCCTTTTGCAATACGCATAGGGCCACCCACTATATCAGCATTGGTAGCATTAAACGTTTCAATAATTTTTTCAAAATAATCCGGTGCATAGTCGGTGTGGGCATCAAGCCGTATAATAATATCGCCGGTGGCTTTTGCAATAGCCTTATTAAGTGCGAAAGGAACTATGCGCTTTTCATTCACGATCAGTTGAATGTTATGGTAAATACCTGCATATTGGCTAATGATGTCGCATGTGTTATCGGTAGAGGCACCGTCCACAAAAATTATCTCTTTTTCAGCAGGCAAAGCTGTAACACAAAAATCAAGTACATTACGAATGTACTTTGACTCGTTATATACAGGGCACACTACTGTTAACATTTATACCGTTAGTTTTCTCCGTAAAACTAACAGTATGGCGGTAAATGGCAAACTAATTAACGCTAATATAATTTACATTTAAGGCCCCTTCAGCAAAGTATGCCATGCCTGCAAAACGTGCAATTCGTCAAATGTTTCCGCTGTTTGTCTTGCTGCCTGGCTTAAGCCGGCTGTTAAACCGGCGTCAACAAGCAATGCCTCAACGGCAAGCTGAAATGCAGCAACATCGCCGGTACCTGCCAGCATGCCGTTTTCACGGTTTTTTACCAGGTATTTAAGTCCTCCCGCATCAGTACTTACAACAGGCATACCCAGGGCCATTGCTTCAATCACACTTACAGGAAGATTGTCAAAATTAGTTGTGTTGATGAAAACATCATGCGACGCTGATAAAGCTGCCCAGCCGGCCTGCGAAAGCCTGCCGGTAAAATGTATGTTTCCTGATACCCCCAATTCAACAGCAAGGGTTTTACATTTTTCCATCGAACCATCCTTATCAGGGCCTACCATAGTAAGTAATACAGAGGGATATTTTGGCAGCAATGCCTTTACCAGTTTTATTGCAAGCGCGGGATTGTAAATGGCATGAAAAGACCTAACCCATAGCAGCTTTGGCTGTATTTGGCTGCGCAGCAAAAACGGGTATAACTTTATATTAATGCTGTTGGGTATTAATACCGAAGGCCATTTTTTTTCGGCGATGCATTGTTGCAGGTAACCGGATACTACCACGTTCGTATAGCTGCGCGCAAATATTTGCCTGCACAGTACAGGGCTTTTTGCCACACGTTCAGGCAGGTTACCCCCATGCAGGCAGGGTATGTATATTGCACCAATTAAACGGCATAGCTGTGCGCAGGCCCATGCAAAATAAAATGCGCTGGTGCTGTACACTGCAATTAATACAACAGCCTGCCTGTTACGTATAATTGCAGCAAGCATCTCAAGCAGTCTTGCAACTTTATTTTTTTTTGTGCCTGCCCGTACAACATCATAACCTTCCCGGGCAAACAGCGCCGTAAGGGTTGCGCCTGTTGCAGGCGTGTATCCATGCTCAACCAGAAAATTATCTATGTAAACAATCCTGCGTTTCATTTATCTTGATTAACGCCATTTCTTTGCAGGCGGGATATTACAGCTTTAAATTTACCATTGCCCGTAAGCGGAATTTCCGGCACTTCGGCAACAGTTACCTTTATATCTCCTAACTGGCTTTGTATTCTTTGTTGTATCAATGCCGTTTCTTCAGCGGCAAGCCTCCTTTCTGTAACCACCTTCACAACAATATCATCCATTGTTTCCTGTATCACCTGCGATTTTATTATGCTATGCAGGCCATTAAATATACTGTGAAACCGCACCATCTCCCGGCCGTCCCTGCCAATAATTACATCCTCGGTACGGCCTGCAATTTCAGCAATTACAGGCATGTTACGCCCGCAGGTACATTTTTTACCAGTAGTAACAATCCTGTCGCCAATTTTGTAACGCACCAGGGGCTGGTCGTAATTAAGCAGCCCTGTGCAGTATACATTGCCTTCTTCGCCAGGGTTCACAGGATGCATGTTATCATCCAGTATTTCAATAATCCCGGCATCGGGGCTTATGTGCATGCTGCCATGCTCACATTCTGTTATTAACCCGCACGCTTCCACACTGCCCCAGCCGTCAAATGTTTTACAATTGTACACAGCAGCAAACATATCACGCATTTCGGGTGTAAGTTTTTCGCTTGAGGTAATTACACATTTTAACGCCGGCACTTCAATATTCTGTTCTTTTAAAAAACGTGCAAGAAAAAAATTACTGGCTGCATAACCCGTCATGTACTTCACACCAAATTTGCGCATGCCATATCCATAATTTTCCACCGTTTGGGGATTGATATGGTATGCGGAAAAATATACCTGTTTTTCAAAGTAATTATAGCGGTAAAAAGGCGGTTTTGCAGCCGCTGCCGGCAATATACGCCTGCCGCCTATCATACCCCTTGGAATAAAGCTGCTTACACCGGCCCAGTTACGCACCCTTAACTCATAAATGCCAAACCAGCGCTGGTGCATAGCATAAGAATACATGATTTGCGTAGGAGTACCTGTGCTGCCGCTGCTGGCGAAAAATGCCCCGTTTTTTTCCCGCACGGAGGACAATAATGCAGAAGCGCCATGCTTGCGCAAATTCTCTTTAGTAAGCACAGGCAACTGCCACAGTGTAGCCGTAGTAATTTTTTTGATTGACACTGCGTCAAAACCTTTTCTATTAAACCTTTCTTTATAAAAAGGTACTGTGGCAATAGCATGGTGTAATATTTTTTGCAACTGCGCATTTTGATACTCTTCCCATTGCCCGGCATTGAATTTTTCCCTTGCCTGCGCCGCTGCATATTCCTGTTTAAAAATACCACCGAAGCGGCGTTTCATCCATGAATAACCATATAGGGACACGAGTGCATTTTGCAGGAAAACAGGGCTACTGCTATATATTTTTTCCTTTAACGCCAATTAATTACGCTTTTGTAAGATTTAATGCTGAAGATAATGAAAGATACATGATACATGGCTGTTATTTAATTTGCAAAAAGCATAAGCAAGATTGCCGGGTGAATTTGTTAAACGTCAGCAAACTGCAAGCCCCCTTGGTTTATTATATGTACTTTTGAGGCAATAAGATTTTATTATGGCCTTTTGGAGACAAATTGCGGAATACCTGTTTATAAAAAAGAGAGACCCTCAGCAGCCGCGATCAAAATACCTGAAGTTTATGCATGGCATGAACAGGACTTCTATCATCATGTTTATTATAGCACTGATTGTAATGCTGGTGCGCCTGTTTTTGAAACACTGAGTTTTTCTACCTGCGCTCCTGTTCTTTTTTGGCAAAATCATAAATGTTCCCGGCTGCCTTTGCAGAAGCATTCCCTTCGCCGGAAAGTAACTCCTTCAGCGCCTGGTAATCCTGCAATAGTTGTTGCCGGCGGCCAGGGTTGTTTATTAAGCCGGTAAGGGCGCCTGTAAGGTTATCAACCGTCAGGTCGTTCTGTATCAGTTCCTGCACTACCGGCTTATCCATAATAAGATTAACCAGTGATATATATTTTACTTTAATAAGCCGCCTAGCAATCTGGTAGCTTATATTGCTGCCCTTATAGCATACTACTTCAGGCACGCCGAATAATGCAGTTTCAAGCGTAGCAGTACCGCTGGTAACAAGGGCTGCCACAGATTGTTTAAGCAGGTTATATGTTTGGTTGCGCACTGCAGAAACATTGCTGTACGCCTGGAGCATACTGCTGTAAAAACTTTCGTCCAGCCCCGGCGCCTGCGCCACAACAAACTGGTATGCGGGGAAAGCCCTGCTTACCTCAAGCATAACAGGTAATTTTTTTAATATCTCCTGTTTACGGCTACCCGGTAATAACGCCACAACAGGTTTATCAGAAAGCATGCCAGGCAGGGGTTGCAGCTTATGCTGCTCAATTACATTAACAAGGGGGTGGCCCACATACTCAACATCCCAGTTCCACCTGTTTTTATAATAGTCTTTTTCAAAAGGTAAAATCACAAGCATTTTATCTATTTCCTGCTTCATTTTGGGTACACGGCTTTCCTTCCATGCCCATACCTGCGGCGAAATATAAAATACTGTTTTGTAGCCTTTTTGTTTAGCCCAGCCTGTAATACGAAGGTTAAAACCGGGGTAGTCAATAAATATTATTACATCCGGGTTAAAC
>DASZUX010000216.1:0-2215 GCA_035547455.1 Chitinophagaceae bacterium | reverse complement strand
CAGGCTGCACGGTATAACATTCTTAATGGCATAAAAGCTCCGCAAAGCGGGTATTGGATGAACAGCCCGCACGCAGACGACATAGATTACCAGATTGAAAGCGATTATGCAGGCTTAATGAACCCGGGTATGCCTAACAGTGCCAGTGCCATGAGTGATAAAGTGGGGCATATTATGAACTATGGTGACGGGTGGTATGGCGGCGTATTTATAGGTGCGATGTACACGCTTGCGTTTACCAGCAGCGATATACCCTATATTGTTTCAACTGCACTTAAAACAATACCGGCGCAAAGCAAATATTATAAGTGTATAACAGATGTTATTAACTGGCATAAGCAATATACAGACTGGCATGAAACATGGCTGCAATTGCAAAAGAAATGGAGCGGCGACTTAGCCTGCCCGGAAGGCGTATTTAATGCGTTTGATATAGATGCTACTATTAATTCTGCTTACGTGGTAATGGCCCTGCTGTACGGTAACGGCGACTGTGGGAAAACGCTTGATATAGCTACGCGTGCGGGGCAGGATGCAGACTGTAACCCCTCCTCGGCAGGCGGTGTGCTGGGTACCATACTGGGGTACAAAAACATACCCGCGTATTGGAAAGAAGGATTAAAAACTGCCGAAGACATAGATTTTAAGTATACTACTATGTCGCTAAACAAAGTGTACGATATAGGCTTTAAACATGCGCTTACCAACATTCAGCGCAATGGCGGCACTGTAAACGGCGATAACGTAGTTATCAAAACACAGGTGCCGCAAACCGTAAAATATGAAGAAGGCTTCCCCGGCATGTACCCTGTTAGCAAAAAAAATAATTTCACGTATAAAAACAACGAGATTAGGTTTGAATTTGAGGGCACTGGCTTTGCACTTGCCGGTGCGGTAGATAAAGACGGCGGGATAAAGGAAGATTACACACTGCAGGCTGTGGTATATATTGATGGTGTTAAAAGTGAAACCGCTAACCTGCCCAGCGACTATACCACAAGACGTTATGATATATGCTGGAAGTACGGGCTGGACAATAAAAAACATACCGTGCTGGTTAAAATCATCAACGCTAAAGAAGGGTACCACCTTCAGCCTTATGATTATATTGTGTACAAAGACAAGCCGGCGGTAAATAATTATAAATAACCGGCTAAGAAAATTGAAAGTTAGCGTGTAACGTGGCTATTTTATAATTTTACCTGTTACCAAAAACTAATTATTATGAAGCAACAAAACCGGCGAAAATTTATTGCATCTACTGCTGCAATAGGCGCATCAACCGTTATAAAGGCAGCACCTAAAAAAGCAAAATTAATCAGGAGTATTCCCGTTGTACACCATGTTTTTTTCTGGCTTAAAAATCCTGGCTCTGCTGAAGACAGGGATAAATTGGTGGAAGGAGTTAAAACCCTTGCCAAAATAGAAACAGTGCAGGAACTGCATGTTGGTATTGTTGCAGGTACCGTGCAGCGGGATGTGGTGGATAAAAGCTGGGCTGTAAGCGAGTTAATGTTTTTCGACGATCTTGCAGGGCAGGCAACTTACCAAAATCACCCCATACACCTTGATTTTATAAAAAACTACAGCCACCTTTGGGAAAAAGTTGTGGTGTATGATGTTGCGGAAGTATAATGCGGTTACCAAAAGCATGATAAGGCACGCCTGCTTCAACCGGCGCTTTTTATTCCATTTACGTTTTGCGTAGCTTTTTTGCCCACTTGCCATTAAACCCGCTTGTTAACTTTTTTTCCTCTTAATTTCGTTGCCAGTTAACTAAAATTATATTTTGATGGCTGGCATACTAGATCTTGTAGGCAATACGCCTTTAGTTGAACTTAAAAACATAATAGCAAATAGTAACGTAACTATATACGCCAAGCTAGAGGGCAATAACCCCGGTGGAAGTGTAAAAGACAGGGCTGCCTACGGCATGATTAAAGGGGCTTTTGACCGGGGAGAGCTAAAACCAGGCATTAAACTTATTGAAGCCACCAGCGGTAACACGGGTATAGCACTGGCAATGATAGCATCGTTATTCGGGGTGGAAATTGAACTGGTGATGCCGGAAGATGCCACGCGAGAACGCGTACTTACTATGCAGGCATTTGGCGCAAAAGTTATATTGACGCCAAAGGAAAAATCAATGGAAGGTGCTATTGATTATGCCAATGCTAAAGTGGCCGAAGGCGGTTATTTGATGCTTAACCAGTTT
>DASZUX010000215.1:0-3442 GCA_035547455.1 Chitinophagaceae bacterium | reverse complement strand
GAACATCCCAATATTACAGTCCTCTTTTTACGCACCAGGTGGCTGCATACTGCCGACAGGTTAGGGAAAGACCCCGTAATAACTTCATCGGCCCCGTTATCCAGCGCCATGTGCAGCAGTCTTGTACCATTGGTAGTGGTAAGTACCAGTGTTTTACCTTCAATAAAGCTGCGGGGGTATTCTGCGGGGCTGTTGCCATATTGCAGGCCGGGTATTACCTTCCCGTCTCTTTCGCCTGCGGTAATAGCATTAAGTGTTGAGCCAATGGCTTTACATTCATCTACACTGGCAACGGGTATTACCTTTTCCGCCCCGTTATGCAGGGCAGTGGCAATGGTTGAAGTAGCACGAAAAACATCTATAATAACCACCACGCTGTTTTTAACATCATACAGGTCTAACAGGCGCGGCGACAACAGGGTGTGTACAACAGGCTTTTCGCTCATAAGCCGCAAATATAAGGCAACCATAAAAATGTAAGGTAATACCGCACTTTACCTTATTTTTGCACCCCCAACGGGATGAAATTCTAATATCAAAATGCCTGTTACCAACCGGGTTTTGGTATATGAACTTTTAAAAATTTCCCCTGGCAACGACTCCGTAGCTCAGTTGGTAGAGCAACAGACTCTTAATCTGTGGGCCCTGAGTTCGAGCCTCAGCGGGGTCACTTAATGAAACATCCAATTTAGGATGTTTCATTTTTTTTGCGGGTATCGAATGATAAATCAATGAGTTATGATACATTGGTTGATAGTTGGATAATATTGCAACTGTTCGTTTTAACGATATTTTTCTACCTGGTAAAATTGGTGCTGTCAGCAAGTAAAAGATACTTTGAAGTGGCTCAATATTCCTCTTTTATTCCACTTTTTGCTTTATACCAAATAGATGCTGCATTGTCTAATCATCATTGATTATTATTGGTTTACCTTTTGCTATCCAAAGTTCACTGTAACGTGCGGTTGCAGAGCATTAGTTCATATCTTTGCCGTATGCATAGCTGGTGGAAAAAATTGGTTTTGGCACTGGCAGGTATAATTATACTTGCCCATAACCTTACGCCCCACCATCATCATCATGACAGCGATGATAGCGACGGCTTTATGCATTTCCATTATATTGACCATGCCTTTGTTACACAATCGCATTTCCTGCGCCAGGTGCCGGCATTGGCTGATATAGCATGTACGCCCATCCTTTTAATCATACCAGGAGCGCCGACTTTACCATCACCAGAAAGAACGGCGACGCCAGCCAATGAAAGCCCGCCACCTTTAGCCACCGTTCAGAAACCTTCTTTCCGCGGCCCGCCGGCAGCATAACTGCGCGGTAAGGGCTGTTTATGTGCATACATTTTTGCCGTTGCCAGGCGCAGCTTAGTATTTACATTCTCTTTTGGCAATCGTATAAATAATGTTATGCTCAACAGGATCATTGAGTTTTCTATAAAGAACAAACTTATTATCGGTATATTTCTTCTCTTTTTAATTGGTTATGGCACTTACGAAGTAAGACGGCTGCCTATTGATGCCGTGCCTGATATTACCAACAACCAGGTGCAGGTAATTACCGTAACGCCTGCCCTTGGCGCACCCGATGTGGAGCGTCTTATTACTTTTCCCATTGAACAGGCCAACAATAATATACCCGGCCTAAAGGAAATAAGAAGTTTCTCCCGTTTTGGCTTATCAGTTGTAACTATTGTGTTTGATGATGCTACAGACGTGTATTGGGCACGCCAGCAGGTAACCGAGCGGCTGCAGCAGGCGCGGGAGCAAATTCCTAAATCATTCGGCACGCCATTCTTAGCACCGGTTACCACCGGGCTGGGTGAGATTTACCAATACTCCGTCCGTCCCAAAAAAGGGTATGAAGGCAAATACAATGCGATGGATCTGCGCACCATACAGGACTGGATCGTTCGCCGCCAACTGCTGGGCGTACCGGGCGTTGCTGATGTTGCCAGTTTTGGCGGCTTGTTAAAGCAATACGAAATAGCGGTTGACCCGGCCAAATTAAAAGCCGGCGGCGTAACAATTGCGGAAGTATTTAACGCGCTTGAAAGCAACAACCAAAACACGGGGGGCGCTTATATTGAAAAGGGGCATGGCTTATTGTTTATTCGCAGTGAAGGCCTGGTAGGCGACACCAATGACATAAAAAACATCGTTGTAAAAAGTATATCTAATAGCTTACCCCTGCTGGTAAAAGACATTGGTGAGGTACGCATGGGCAGTGCAACAAGGTATGGCGCTATGACGTACAATGGCAAAGAGCAGGTATCGGGCGCCGTGGTAATGATGCTTAAAGGCGCTAATAGCAACCAGGTGATAAAAAACATAAAAGAGCGAATTGCGCAAATACAAAAAACCTTACCCGAAGGTGTAATAATTGACCCTTTTCTTGACCGTACCAAAATGGTGAATGCGGCCATAGGCACAGTGGAAAAAAACCTGTTGGAAGGTGCGTTGATAGTAGTGTTTGTGCTGGTAATTTTCTTAGGCAATTTAAGGGCAGGCCTGCTGGTGGCATCAGTTATTCCGCTGGCTATGTTGTTTGCTATCATTATGATGAACCTGTTTCATGTAAGCGGCAACCTGATGAGCCTTGGTGCACTTGACTTTGGGCTGATAGTTGACGGCGCGGTAATTATTGTGGAGGCGGTAATGCACCGGTTTACGCATTGCAAGCAGTATGAGCGCATGGCAAAGCTGACCGGTGAGCAAATGGACAACGAGGTAAAGAGTGCCGCTGGGCGCATGATGAACAGCGCCGTTTTTGGACAGGTTATTATTCTTATCGTTTACCTGCCCATCTTCACATTACAGGGCATTGAAGGCAAGATGTTTAAGCCCATGGCGCAAACGGTGGCTTTCGCGTTAGCAGGGGCATTTATATTATCCCTCACCTATATCCCTATGATGAGCGCCCTGGTGCTGAGCAAAAAACTTAAGCACAGGCCATCATTATCCGACAGGATGATGAAAAAGCTGGAAACCTTTTACCGGCGCATGTTACAGGGCGTTTTAAAAATGCGTTCACTTATTATTATAGTTACCATCGCGTTGTTTGCAGTAGCCGTATTTATCTTAACCCGGTTAGGCGGTGAGTTTATCCCCTCATTGGAAGAGGGCGATTATGCGGTAGAAACGAGGGTGCTTACAGGCAGCAACCTTAATACATCTATTGATGCAGTATCAAAAGCGTCGAAAATATTGCTTGCCAAATTTCCTGAAGTGGAAAAGGTAGTAGGCAAAACAGGCAGCAGCGAAATACCTACCGATCCCATGCCCATTGATGCCAGCGACATGATGGTTATTTTGAAAGACAAAAGCAAATGGGTGTCGGCCAAAACATTCCCTGAACTGGAAGCCAAAATGAGCAAGGAACTGGAGGATATACCGGGCGTAACATTTGGCTTTCAATACCCCGTGCAGAT
>DASZUX010000214.1:0-6684 GCA_035547455.1 Chitinophagaceae bacterium | reverse complement strand
TATTACCGGTGTACCCTGTAAATGTATATCAGCAGTATTTGCTGACAACAGTTTTGAGTGGGCGGCATCCCACGCATCAAAGGCTATGGTAAAGCTTATATTGCCTGCAGCAAAATCACCTGTTGCCGGGCTTAAAGCCACAACCTCCCCATTATTCAGGTCGCCAAACTGGGGGTCGTTATCAAGATCAAGCAACACTTTGTACAACCCTCTTAAATATACCGTGTGCGGGGTAGTGCTGTATGAAAGGCTGTCTTCTTCGCAATCGGCAAAAATAGCTATTTCGCCTGCCGGCACTGCATCGTTATTTACGGTATAAAAATCATCAGCAAACAGCCATGCATTGTGCATGCCGGGTATATCAATTAATAGTTTGCGGTAATCATCAATGTTAAGCGGCGCCTGCGTTAAAATATTTTTTGGAGTATACAGTGTTTGGGCAGATGATATGTCACCTTTATCATCTGCCAGCAAATCCTGCATAGGCAGGGCAGTGCGGTACCCCAGTTCTGTTATGGCATAACACAAGGCCTCCAGTATGGTAATGCCGGGGTCATGCTCGTTATAATCTGTCCACAGGCTGCTGCCAAGCTCCTGTATATATTCAAGTCCCTTACTGCGCAGCAAATTATAATCCTGCCCGGCATCAAGCGGCGGGTTCTTCAATATGGTAGTGGCATCAGGCATCGCATTCGCATTTGGCGGGTGAATCAATAATATGTTTCTTGCCGGTAATTTCGTTGTTGTAAGACACGAGAACGGAGCGGGCGGTAGTAGCCACTGCTTCTTCCACATTATACAATGCCTCTGTTATAACAGCCCCTTCCCTGCTGATGATATGGTTCATTTTAAAACAGGTAACGTAATCCACATAATCTCGCTCTTCGATAAAGTTCAGCACTACAGATTTTTCTATCTTTCCGCCAAATTCAATATCCTTTCCGCCGCTATACGCCCATGGCGTGAGGAATTTTTCAATATCATCATTTAATAACTGCTTGTGTATTGTTACGTCAAGTGTGCCAATGAATGTTACCGAAAAATCAAATTGTACTTCCTCAAATTGCGGATTTATTACATGCAGCTTAACAAACGGTGAAGTAAGCGTAGTGAGATAATTATAAATATCGGTAAGCAGGCTTATACTGGTATATGGTTTCAAAATATTAGCACCTGCCTGGTTTGACAGGTCCGGCACAGTAACCACCGTTACATGTCCCGGCAACACCTCGCTGTACTTCTGTTGGGTGCTTCCTTCTTTTGTAATTAAGCCGGTATGGATAATACACTTTACTTTATGTACCTGCGGAAAGTACTGCAATACTATTCTTTCATAATCCCATGCAGTTACAGCCCTGTGTTTATGGCGCAGGCGTTCACTTACGCGTATGTAAAATTCATTGTCGGTTTCTTTTACCCGTCCGCCGAAAGAATTATATGGCTGTGATGTTTTTTTAATAGCAGCATCCGGTATTAACGGCTTACTTACAGTATTAGCAGGTGTCGCCTTTGTATAAAAAATATCATTTGCAGCATCCTGTACAAATATTGCTTTTGCTGCGTTGGCGGATACAGCTATTATATTACAAACCGCATCAGTATGACTGCCAACCACCATTTTTACCCACAATAAGCCGGCGCCAGCACGGGTATTATCCAGGGTTGCATCCGCAGGCAATTTGATAGCCACTATACCTGAACGGGTAAGATTATTAGTGTCA
The DNA here is from genome assembly GCA_035547455.1 of Chitinophagaceae bacterium. Lineage (GTDB taxonomy): Bacteria > Bacteroidota > Bacteroidia > Chitinophagales > Chitinophagaceae > JABDFW01. Next base: position 4,963 of record DASZUX010000214.1, on the reverse strand, counting down.
TCTGTTATAGACAAGTCGTCTAACTTTTTCCAGTTGCCGGATGAAAGGTAGTACCAGCCAATTTCGGTCATTGTTTCCAGTGGGTTAGACGTACCATCGGCAACCTGGAACAACAACGGGTATGTAGAATCTGCCATTGCATTATTCAACCCTATCCATAATTCCCCCCCGTCATCGCCCGTTGCTACGCCCCCAAGATTAAATACAGGCAGTACCGACAGCGCATCTCCGGTAATAAAAGGATGCATCTCCCTATACCCAAACGGTTCAAGGTGATAAAAATAATTAGTACGGGCATCAAACAACGGCTGGCTGTCTTCTGTAAATAATATAGTCTCTCTTGCTGAATATGAGACACTGAATGATTTTATAACAGGGGTTGACGGAGGGCTTACCACCGGTGGCGCACCTACCGTATAAGTTGTAGTGCTGCCGCTGACCGTTGCAGTTACTGATGAAGCAGCAAGTGCTGACTGCACACCGCTTAGGTAGGTAGAAAGGTTAAACTTGTCAGAAGTTAACTGTAGTTTTATAAAACCGTCTATGCTATTTATCTTATACTCTTCATTCGCAGTAAAATCCGCGGGCGATACAGGAATACCTGCAAGCCCTGATAGCGTGATAGCATTTACATTGAGGCTTACATCGTAGTCAAATACTGATGGCCACTCAGCCGCAACCAGCGCCATAACATCGGCATAAGCAGCGGGGCTGGGCTGCGTTTGCCAGTTTGTATTAAGCGTGAGGCTGGTTAACGGTTTTTGAAATATTTCTTTACTGCCAATTATAAACGACGCCCCCTCTTCAGGAAACTCGCCAAATGGTTTAAAAGGCTTGGCCGGATTTATTTTACCGTCATCATTCTGCAGACTCAGGTCTTTTATATTATCAACGCTTACATCTATTGTAGCCGAGGTTATAATAACACTTTTAATGACATTATAACCTGTGTAATCAGTTAACGTTACCTGCGCCATAGGCAGTACTGTTCCAAAATTACCACCATGTATTTTTGATGAATAAGGAATAATAGCCGGGGCATAACCTGCCACCGTTACAGCAAGAGAAAAACTGGTGCCGCTTATAATAGTACACTTAATTTTTCCATTTGCAGTATCAAAAGCAGAGGGGTTAAACAGCCCTTTTTTACCTGTAAACTGGATTATAAATTTTCCTTCAAAATCGGCGGCGGAAACATTGGTGGTGCTGTTGCACTGGAATGTTATGGTAACAGTACGCCTGCCTTCATTAAGGTATAATATATTTGATGCAATAGCAAAACCGATGTTTGCAGGTGATATTTTATTTATATCACCAAAAGGCATCCATGATTTATCTGGCGTAAGCAGTTTTGCCCCATTGCCGTCATCAGAATTGGCCACCGGTGACGCCCACAAAGCTGTTTGTGCACCGGCAGTCAAATACAATGACGAGAGCGACTGTATATTCGCCTGGTGCAGCGCTACATCCTCAGTAAGCGCATAGTATTGGTCTTTGCCTGCGCTATCCTTACCGGCCTTAAAACTCGTGCCTTTGGCGAGCAGGTGACTGCTTACATTTTTCTGCAATTCAAACAGCAGGTGCACAAAATCAGGCTGTGCAGGGCTATTGGTTAATTGCAATACTTTTTTATAATAGAAATCAAGATGCCTTTTGGTGTAACCATTAAGATGGTTTTGCGAATGCTTAAACAGCCGCAAAAATGTTAAATACATAGCATAATGCGGAAAATGTGATGCATAATTTTTCATCACTTTTTCAAGATATTGAGGCGCCTGGGCAACTATGTTTACCACACCATTAATAAATGCCTGTATTACACCGGTAAAAAGATTATGGGTAACTACCTGTGTTATTTTATCATGCACTGTTGGTGCCGTAAGCGATATTGCCTGTGCGGTAGCAGGCTGGTTTAACTTCCACGGTTTACTTAGGCTGTCAAGGTTAAACTTTTGAGAAAGCTCCACAATATCTACCGGCATTTTATCATCTTTAAACTCATAGCCGGCGTCTATTAATGCCGGTGTAAAAGCCGCATAATATTGCACTAACAGGTTAAGCGGAAGTGCCAGGTTAGATGTTACTGCCACCTGCAGATAATTCTTAAAGTCAATATCAACCGGCAATGCAGTTAAGGTTTTGTCAAGGGATGTTGCAAGAGAGAAAATAAAATCAAAATAAAATTTAAAAAACTTTTGTGCGTCAGCATCCACAGTGACAGCTTTAATATTTTGCAGCAGGTAATCAATAAACGGGTTGTAATCTTTAGCAGGCCAGCCTGCTAAGTATGCTATGCCCACAGCGGCATCCCTGCCCATTAATCCCTGCCAGTCGCCGTTAATATTGTTGGTAATATCATAATAATTCAGATAGTAGCCATACTTTTTAGCAAACAGTACAAGGTCTGCCTCGGAGCGCTCGTCCACCTGCGCAAATTTTGAATCAAGTGCCTGCAGATCGCGCTGTGCCTGGCTGGTGCCGCTGTATGCGCTAAGGTTAGTATCTAAGCATGTGTTTGCCATTATTATAACTCGGTTCCTTCTTTAATATAAAACGGGTAAACAAAATTGTACCTTGAGTTGGTGGTGCGTATGGTATAATCAAGTTCAACTATTATTATGCCTTCTGTCGCCCGGCTATCATCAATAGTTACATTCTTCAGGTCAATGCGGGCCTCGTAATACAGTATGGCGGTTTTAATCATTTCGCGTATGTACGTTTTAAACGTTGTGGTCATTGGCTCAAACAACATTTCGTCGAGATTACAACCATAACGCGGCAGCATTATACGCTCTCCTTTATGCGTTGACAGCAGTATTTGCAGGCTCTGCTGTATATCTTCTTCATCACTGGTAAGTTCTGCAGCACCGGTGCCTGCATCGAAAGCCGGCGGAAACCGCCATCCTGTTCCTAAAAATGATCCTGTCATATTAACCTCCTATTATTACCGTGGGGCAACCTATTACTATGGCGCCGCCGTGTGCTGTTGAATCGCCCATGCGTGCTGCAGGTTTACCACCTATTAATACGGTGGATGACCCTGCCACAATAGTATCCGGCGGGCCGGCACAAGTGCATAAGTCCCCCGCACAGGCTGCAGGCAGGCCGCCAATTAAAACTGTTGCATTGCCAGGTGGTAAAACCGGGCCGCCTACATGCGGCGAAGGGCCGTTAAACAGCGGGCATACATGCATATCCGATACTCTTGCAGCTAATGGCATACAACAATTTTTTGCTATTAAGTATAAGGGTCCAGCATTATCTTATTACTGCAGCAATACTTTAATTTATCATAACCACGCCACCTTTAATGGTGGCTGTACCACTGCCTTCAACGCTTACTGTTGGCGCAGATACCGAAGCGCTGCCACTGCCTGCGCTTATTGAAGCACCGCCTGCACTCAATGAGAAAGACGAGGAAGGACTCATGGTAATGTTTACCGCTTCAATAGTAAGGTCAGCCCCTGCCTTCAATTTTAAGCTGGCTGCACTTTCAATACTTACCGATGATGCATCCATTGAAATTTTATTACCGTTTTCATCTTCCAGTGTCATCACCGCATCGCTTTCGCTAATGGTTACTTTCTTGCCGGCCGGTGTTTCTATTTTTAATGATTTATCTGCATCATTAAATATCATTTTCATACCGCTCCGTGATACATAACCCTTTTCATCGTTTTGCGCCGAAGCCTGCAGCGGCGCTGGTTTAGCGCTGCTGTTAACCATGCCCAGTACGACGGGGTTACGGGGGTCGTTATTTAAAAACCCCACCACTACCTCATCTCCCACTTCGGGACGAAAAAATGTACCACGGTTATTACCTGCGTCAAGTGTTGCAATACGGCTCCATACACCGTCTTCATTGGCATCAATTATTGGCAAGCGCACTCTTATCCTGTCCTGGCTGGCCGGGTCATTGTCAAGTGCAGTTACTACGCCTACCTGTAACCCGTTTACTTCCGGCAACATGGCTGCTGCCGGCGGTGATTGTACATCCGGCTGTTGTATAAACAATTCATTTGACAACCCAAACTGCACGTCAGTATTCCAAATACCATTGGCTATTTCCTGCCTTACTCCAGATACATACACTTTACCGTTAAACCTGTCGCCTACCCCACCAATGTTAATAAGGTCGCCGGGCTTAACAGCGCCAAAACCCCTGAAACGCACACGGCCCCTGCAACGCGATAAACGGGCTTTCTGCAACCTTGCGTTGGCAAGGTTTTGCAATTCGTCTTCTTTCACATCTTCTCCTGAAAACACATCGTATTCCGTAATGCCCATTACGTCACCCATATCGCTGCTGCCAATATTACCGTTCTCGTCAAAGCCCGGCTCTTCGGCGTCAACCGATGTTACAGCCTGGTTGGCGTAATCCCACGTTTTTGCTTTTAGGGCCTGGTATTGATTGCGTGCATCAAGATCTGCATCAAATTCCAGCATGGTTGATCCAAACACTGCGTCTAACACAGTACTGCCGATCATATCCGGCTTCTTTACAGTAAGCTTTCCATCATCAGCAAAACACAGTTTGCCATTTGCCTCCATCCGCGATACGATAAAGTCCCAGTCAGTGCAATCAAACTGCACAATATTTTCATGCTGCACCGCAGTATCTTCAATGTCAGTTTCAAGGCTGTACGTGCCGGCTATTTGCTCCGCCACATCACTATCCTTTACTTCATAATAATATTTATTCTTTCTTGCTACCGTCATTTTAATTGCTTTATCCCTGCAATCCAATATTAATACAGGTGTACGGTCGCTTCTTATTTTAAGGCTGTGCTTAAGTATAATTCCCTTAAATATTACAGCCTCGTCTGAATGATAGCCGGCTGTTATTTCAATCCCGGTGCCGGGTTTAAATGTGTCTTCATTACTCACAGCAAAATCCTGCTCTGCAGCATTACCATCATTCACAATAATTTTTGCGCAGGGTATGCGGTTTACTTCTTTGGCA
>DASZUX010000213.1:0-9770 GCA_035547455.1 Chitinophagaceae bacterium | reverse complement strand
AGCTTTTATACAACTCCGGTTCATCCGTCGTAAGTTTTTTTAGCTGGTTAAATTTTATTTCACTCAGTTTTGCGTAATAGTATAGTTCCTGGTTGTAGTTGTTGTCGGCGGCCTCATCCCCGCTGTTGTTCTTTTTTTTATCGCCGGCTGTTACTGCTGTTACACTGTCTCCCGGTATTGGTTGCTTACCGGCTTTGGGGCCGGGTGTACCTGTTGGGTTAGTTATTTTAGTATTTGCGGCAAGGGTTTTATCCCGGCTGTCAAGGCTCGTCACTGTAAAATACCATGTAGTTAAGCATGCCGCAAGTACAACTGCGGCGGCAGCCGAAATTTTTAAAATAATACTCCTGTAAAAGACTGCCTTTTCGGCTTGTTGTTTTACAAATTTTTTTTCAAGGGTTTTCCAAACCCGTTCCGGCGGGGTTTCTGTATCAAAAGCATCCCTGTTCACCCGCACAAATTTTTCCAGTTCATTATTCATGGCTTCCAGGTTTTAAAAGCGTTAATAATTTTTGTTTTGCCCGCATGTACTGCGACCGTACAGTTACAGGGGGCACGTTTAATATTTCCGAAATTTCTTCATGGTCATAGCCTTCAAAAAGATAAAGCGTCAGCACTGTTCTTTGCCCGTCGTTTAGCTCCTGCATGGCTTTTTTAATTTTTGCTACCTGCAGGTGTATATGTGTTTCGTCAATCATTTCATCAACCGGTATGTTTTCAATCACTGCTTCGCTTGCATCAATCACCAGCATTTTGTTTTTCCTCAGGTAGTTTAGCGACCTGTTTACCACAATCTTCTTCAGCCACGCGCCAAACGTAGAGGTGAAATTGAAGCTGGTAAGGTTGCCAAAGGCATCGCTAAAGGCCTCCTGTAAAACATCCTCTGCATCTTTCCTGTTGTTTACAATACGCAGTGCCGTATTGAACATAGAGGTAGCGTACCGTTTATACAAAGTAGTATAACAGCTTGTGTCGCCCTGCAGGCAACGTGCTACAATATCATCCTGAACATACGCTACTGCTAATTCCACCAGGGGTTAATTTTAAAGCCTGTTTATAATAAGTACACAGGGTTTTTGCATGTGTTGCATTTTTTCAAAAAAAAAATTTCTCATCGCAAAAAAAAAGGGCTTACTCTTGCTATGGCGCAAAACATAGCCTGTTTATCAGGGGTTAGCCGTAGGCTTACCGGGTTTAAAGCTGCCAACAGGGGCGGTATACCATGGGTGTATGTCGTATTTAATACGCCCTGCGGCAATGGCGGGGTCGGTTTTAAGCAAGGTTTCGAGCTCCTCCCGGGTATCACAATCAAAAATAAAAATGCCGAGCCATTCGGTATCATCCCCAAAAGGGCCTGCAACTTTTAGCTTGCCCTCATTATAAAGCCGGTTAATATTGGCCATGTGGCCTTCCTGTATTTTGGCTGCCGTAGCTGAGTCCTGGTTGCGGTTAGGCCCTTTAAGCAGCATTACAAAATAATACTGGCGTATATTGTTTTCAGGCTTGGCGTGTACAGGCGCATTGTTTTGGGCATTTGTCATGGCAGTTAGCATAGCAAAAGCAATAAGAAGCAGCATATTTTTCATTTCAACAACTTTTAGCAAAATAAAATTACCGAAAACATTGGCCGGTACCGTTATCCCGGTAATTTTGCAGGCTAACAACTGTAAGTTATGCCAGCGCCGTCAGGCGGTTTTTAACTAAAAACAAAAAACTACAAACTATATACTGTTTATATGGCCGTTAAAACAGACCTTTTTCAATCCCCTGATTATTATTTGCTGGACGACCTGCTTACCGATGAGCACAAGCTGGTACGTGAGGCGGTGCGCAACTATGTAAAAAAGGACATATCCCCCATTATTGAAGATTATGCCCAGCGGGCCGAGTTTCCGCAGCAGATAGTGCAGCAAATGGGGGAGCTGGGCTGTTTTGGGCCAACCATTCCGCACGAGTATGGCGGCGGGGGGCTGGATTATATTAGTTACGGCCTGATGATGCAGGAACTGGAGCGTGGCGATAGCGGCGTACGCAGCACTGCAAGTGTGCAGGGCAGCCTGGTAATGTTCCCGATATATGCCTACGGCAATGAGGAACAACGTATGAAATACCTGCCCAAATTAGCCAGCGGCGAATGGCTGGGCTGTTTCGGGCTTACAGAGCCGGACCACGGCAGCAACCCGGCCGGTATGCTTACCAATATTAAAGATGCCGGTGACCATGTAGTGCTTAACGGCGCCAAAATGTGGATTAGCAATGCCCCTTTTGCACAGGTGGCGGTAGTATGGGCGAAAGACGAGCAGGGAGAGATAAGGGGCTTGATTGTAGAGCGTGGTATGGAAGGATTTTCAACACCCACCACGCATGGCAAATGGAGCCTGCGGGCCAGTGCCACGGGTGAGCTGGTCTTTCATGACGTGAAGGTGCCCAAAGAAAATATATTGCCCAATGTAAAAGGGCTGAAAGGCCCGTTGGGCTGTTTAACAAAAGCCAGGTACGGCATAGCATGGGGTACTTTAGGCGCGGCAATGGATTGCTATGATACTGCCCTGCGTTACAGCAAGGAGCGTGTGCAGTTCGACCGGCCTATCGGCGGCTTTCAGTTACAGCAAAAAAAGCTTGCAGAGATGATTACGGAAATAACCAAGGGCCAACTGCTGGTGTGGCGGCTGGGTGTACTGATGAACGAGGGAAGGGCTACCCCGCAACAGGTAAGTATGGCAAAACGTAATAGCTGCGAAATTGCCGCCAATATAGCCCGCGATGCGCGCCAGGTGCTGGGCGGTATGGGCATTACCGGCGAGTACAGCATAATGCGCCACATGATGAACCTGGAGAGCGTAATTACCTACGAGGGCACGCACGATATACACCTCTTAATTACCGGGATGGACGTTACAGGGTTTAATGCGTTTAAGTAAAAGTCGTCATTAATTTAGTGGTCAATGGGCATCAGGGTTGAATTCTGAGGCGTGAATTGCTAATTTTCGGTCGCTTTGATTAATAATTTATCTAAACCTGCGCAAGTACAGATAGCCTCGACTGTTTTTGTTACTTTTTTGGTCAAGCCAAAAGAGTAAAATATAACTTCTGTCATGACTGATATTTTTTGTTCAGTTAACTTTTCAAAACTGGGCTTGGGTGTAAAGAATATAACGTATTGTAGCTGGTTTCATTAATATACGCTGTCATTCTGCTACAAAATCAATACTAAAATAACGGTACAGGTACATTTGCAGAATAATATACTTGTATGGATGCCCACGACACCAAAATCCTCAAGCTCCTCATCCAGAACAGCCGTATAACCGGCGCGGAGATAGCGAGAAAAATTAACCTTTCACTGCCTGCAGTAACGGAACGCCTGCGTAAACTGGCTAAGAGCGGTGTTGTGGACAGGTACACGATAAAACTTAACCGCGAAAAACTGGGCCTTGGCATAACAGCCTTTATAAATGTTTGGATTGACCATACCAAAAATATAAATGTAAAGGAACAGGTAACAGCGCTAAGCGAGGTGCTGGAATGCCACCACGTAGCGGGTGACAGCGATTTATTATTAAAAGCGCTGGTAAAAGATGCCGCTGCGCTGGAGGACTTATTGGTGCATAAAATAAAGGCTATAAAAGCAATTACCCGCACCAGCACCACTATAATATTAAGCACGTATAAGGAGGAGCTAAACCCAAAAACATTTTAATATGACCATTGAAGAAGCAGAAAGGCTGGTAAAGGGTTTTGAAAACTGTACCCTGCCAAAAGAAGAATGGACACACGAGGCGCATTTTATTATGGCCTTTAAGTTTTGCCTGCAATGGCCTGTGCCGGTGGCAACAAGCAGGATAAGAGAAGGTATTAAAAGGTATAACCTGGGCGTGGGCGGACAGAATACCAATAGCTCCGGCTACCACGAAACTATTACTTTGTTTTACACTTATACTATTGCACGGTATATTATTACCCATGGTGTAACATCATTTACGCAGCAATCGGTTACGGTATTGCTCAGCCAGCCTTTTATCGCAAAAGACTACCCCTTGCAGTATTACAGCAGGGAGCTTCTTTTCAGCACGCAGGCAAGGCTTCATTGGGTTGAGCCTGTGTAAACTAACACCTGTTTCATGGCTTGCATCCGCGGCTTTTCAAATTTAGCCTGCTTCATGGTTACAGGGTTATAAATTGTGGTTGCAAAACATTTAAGGCCTGCCGGTACATAATACATTCATTCCATTCACAAAAACACCTTTCTTTGCGTATGCCTTCCACAGGCATCTGCAAGCATGAAAGAAAATAAGCAGGGTAAATCATCCAGTGTAAACGCAATCAAAACGGTTTCGCCGGGAACCGCGGAAGATGCCCGCATCTTCCTTATCGGCATGATGGGTTCCGGTAAAAGCTATTGGGCAAAAAAGCTATCCAAAAAATTAAAATGCGGTGGCTACGACCTTGATAACGTTGTAGAAATAAATGAAGAAAAAACCATTGCTGAAATGTTTGAGGAAGATGGTGAAGCGTATTTTAGAGAGGCCGAAGCAAAGGTGCTGAGATGGTTTGGGCAAAAAAAATCTTTTGTGCTGGCCACCGGTGGCGGAACACCATGCTTTAACGATAATATGGCCTGGATGAATAAAAACGGTATAACCGTTTGGCTGGATGAACCCATTGAGGTATTGGTGCAGCGGCTTAACCCTGAAAAAAGTCATAGGCCGCTGATCAGTAATTTACCTGGCGATGCGCTTGCCGGTTTTCTTGCTGCCAAACGCAGTGAGCGCAGCCCTTTTTATAGCCAGGCGCAATACATAATACAGGGGCCGGTAAATGAAAGGAATTTTACAGAAATAATAGCCAATTATGCATAACAGGTACATCGCTATAGCTGCCGTTATCGGGGCATTAACAGTAGCCACAGGCGCATTTGGCGCTCATGCTTTAAAAGACAATCTTAGCCCGGATGCCATGCAGATATTTGATACTGCGGTTAAATACCAGTTTTATCATCTGCTTGCCCTGCTTGCAGCAGGCATTTTGTATAGTTTACAACCCGGCAGTTTGCTGTCCCTTGCGGCCAAGCTGTTTATTGCCGGTATGGTGCTGTTTTGCGGCTCGCTATATGCGCTTGCTGCCATTGTTAATAGCGGTAACGAAAGCCTTAAATGGGTAGGTGCAGTTACGCCGTTGGGCGGTGTTAGCTTTATTGCCGGCTGGCTTTGTTTTGCAGCCGCTGCCTTTAAAAAAAGGCAATAACTAATGTTAGGGCAGTAATATGTTTAATCGCTTTCTTTTTCTTCTTTCATATCATTAAACAAAATATCATCGCTGTCCATCAGTTCCCGCTCTATTTCCTCCATTTGTACAATATCCCATGCTTCGCTTTCGGTGGGTGTAATATTTAAAAAGTCGGCAAGCTCAAGCTCATTCAGCTTTTCCTCAACTTTATTTTGTATTTCGCAAATAACAAAACTTGCATTACTTTCATACCACTGTTGTTGTAATTTAGCTAACCGCGCTGCTGCCATATCATCAACGGTGTCAACATTTTTTAAATTCAAAACAACATTATTAATGTCGTTTTGCTGGTAGTTTGATATTAAGGAAACAAGTTCTTCTGTTAAATTGTCAGAAAGGCAGGCGGCTTCCGGCGTAAAAACGGTAAATTTTTCTTTGGTATCAATTTTGACCTCCATAAGCTATATTATTAAATGATTAACACCTGTGCATATTTAAAGGGCTATAAACCTCAAAAATATTTGTTATAATTGTATAAACACTATTAAATGGATAATAACTTTTCAGCCCAGGTAAAAGAGATCATTTCATTTAGCAGGGAAGAAGCACTGCGGCTGGGAAATGATTTTATTGGGACAGAACACTTGCTGTTAGGATTGATAAGGGAAGGAGAGAACACTGCCATAAAAATTTTGAAACAGTTGAATGTTGACCTTTATGAGCTTAGAAAGGAAGTTGAACTGGCGGTTAAAGACAAAACGGGTAAGAATATTGCAAACATTAATAGCCTGCCCTTAACAAGGCAAGCTGAAAAAGTAATACGCGTAACCGTACTTGAAGCAAAGGCGCTAAAAAGCCCGCTGGTGGAAACTGAACATTTAATGCTCTCAATCCTTAAAAACAAAGAGAACATTGCCACACAAATTTTAAACCAGTTTGATGTGGATTACGACATCTTTAGAAACGAGTTAGGTATGGTAAAAAGTAACGATGTTCGGAATGAATATACCGAAGAAAACGACGACGATTTTGATGAAGAACGTAAAGGCAGCTATTCTTCACAACAAAAAGGCAAGCAACAGGGCAATGCCAAAAGTAAAACACCGGTGCTTGATAACTTTGGCAGGGATATAACAAAACTTGCTGAAACTGGTGCGCTTGACCCCATTGTAGGCCGTGAAAGCGAGATTGAAAGGGTTTCGCAAATACTCAGCCGCCGCAAAAAGAATAACCCCATTTTAATTGGAGAGCCTGGCGTGGGTAAAACAGCCATCGTAGAAGGCCTGGCATTACGTATAGTACAGCGTAAGGTTAGCCGCGTATTGTTTGACAAACGGGTTATATCGCTCGACCTGGCAGCACTGGTAGCCGGTACAAAATACCGCGGCCAGTTTGAAGAAAGGATGAAGGCGATTATGAACGAACTGGAGAAGAACCGCGACGTAATACTGTTTATTGACGAGATACACACTATAGTGGGCGCCGGTGGTGCAAGCGGTTCGTTAGATGCCAGCAATATTTTTAAACCTGCCCTGGCACGGGGCGAGCTGCAGTGCATTGGTGCCTCTACACTGGATGAGTACAGGATGTACATTGAGAAAGATGGTGCGCTCGACCGCCGCTTTCAGAAAGTAATGGTTGATCCGCCCAGCGTGGAAGAAACTATACAGATACTAAATAATATAAAAACCCGCTACGAAGACTACCACAACGTTATATATAGCGACGACGCTATTGAAGCTTGTGTGAAACTGAGTGACAGGTATATGACCGACCGCCTGTTACCTGATAAGGCTATTGACGTACTGGACGAAGTAGGCGCAAGGGTACACCTGAAAAACATAAATGTTCCGCAAAATATTCTTGAGCTGGAAAAACAGATTGAGGAGATTAAGCAGGAAAAAAACAAAGTGGTAAAAAGCCAGCGTTTTGAAGAAGCCGCCGCGCTGCGTGATACGGAAAAACGTTTGGGCGAAGAACTTGAAAAGGCAAAGCATAGCTGGGAAGAAGAAAGCAAGCATAAGCGTTACCCCATTGATGAAGAAGCGATAGCAGAGGTTGTAAGCATGATGACCGGCATACCTGTTAAACGCATGGTACAGGCTGAAACCGATAAGCTGCGCAAAATGGGCGATGATATGAAACAGATGGTGGTTGGGCAAAGCGAAGCCATTGCAAAAGTGGTAAAAGCTATTCAGCGCAACCGCGTCGGCTTAAAAGACCCCAAAAAACCTATCGGCACTTTCATATTCCTCGGGCCTACCGGGGTGGGCAAAACCGAGTTGGCGAGGGCTCTTGCCAGGTATATGTTCGACTCTGAAAATGCGCTGATACGCATTGATATGAGTGAGTACATGGAAAAGTTTACTGTAAGCCGTTTGATAGGCGCGCCTCCCGGTTACGTGGGTTATGAAGAAGGTGGCCAGTTAACGGAAAAAGTACGCCGCAAGCCATACAGCGTTATTTTGCTGGATGAAATTGAAAAAGCGCATCCTGATATTTACAATATATTGTTGCAGGTATTGGATGACGGCCAGCTAACCGATGGCCTTGGCAGGAAGATTGACTTTAAAAACTCGCTCATCATTATGACTTCTAACATTGGTGTGCGCCAGTTGAAGGAATTTGGCGATGGGGTGGGTTTTGCAACTGCCAGCCGCATGCAGAACCAGGAAGAGAATAACAAAGCAGTTATTGAAAAAGCGCTTAAACGCACTTTTTCCCCTGAGTTTTTAAACCGCGTGGACGATGTGGTGGTATTTAACTCTCTTACCAAAGAAGACATCTTTGAAATTATTGACATATTGATGAAAGGCGTGCACAAACGCCTGGCCAACCTTGGGTTTACCTTAAGGTTAACCCAGGAAGCAAAGGAGTTTATTGCCGATAAAGGCTATGACGTTCAGTTTGGCGCAAGGCCGCTGCACAGGGCCATACAAAAATACCTGGAAGACCCTTTGGCAGAAGAAATATTGAACCTGAATGTAAAGAACGGCGATATACTGGTAGCCGACCTTGACAAGGAAAACGGCAAAATAAAATTTGAGTTTGGAAAGAAAGAAGAAGAGGCAAAAGTTTAGTAAGTATAACTATTTTTATATCTGGCCCCGCTATTAGCGGGGCTTTTTATGCACAAAAACTTATCCTGCATGAAAAAAATATATCTGCTTATTACGTTATTATTATTAAGCGTTTCTTGTATTGCACAGTTTAATATTAATAATGTGGTGCCGGCAGATATACCACTGGGTATTAAAGTGCCGGGTAATATTACAAAGACTGTAAAATGGAAGGATAGTCTTGGCAATAACCTTGTTATTGTTGCAGAGACTGGTGTTATAGTTGATAATAATGATTTAAAATCCGCATCCTTACATGCATACCACTACATTATTAAAAATGACTCTGTACAGCTTTTATGGAAAGTGTATGATTTTATTGATAGCTGTGATGTTGATATAAAGGTTGAATTTGTAAATAATACTTTTGCTGTTACAGACCTAAACCATAATGGCATTGCTGAGGTATGGCTTATGTATAAGGTAAGCTGCCAGGGGGATGTAAGCCCGATACCTATGAAAATAATTATGTATGAAGGCATACAGAAATTTGCGGCGCGTGGTGGAACTATAGCTAAAGTGTCATTGTCAAGGTATGATGGCGGTGATTATATTTTTGATGATGCGTTTAAAAATGGGCCTGATGCCTTCAGGCAGTATGCAAATGCGCTTTGGCAAAAACACAAAATGGAGCAGTGGGGTGAATAATAAACTTACAACTCCGGCATTGAAGCATAAATAATGGGTGCTGGGTGCAACAAAATTATAAGCAAAAGGCCCTTGCATAAAAACATAATGCCTGCTGGGTATAACAATAACGCTGAAGCTACAGTAGGCGGTGTACATGCACATTTACCCGAAACCGGAGATATTATTACCGCCACAGATATTTGTACGCTTATGCTGTATGAGAAATTTGCAAAATGGAAACAGTATATCGTTATATCCCGCAACTACGTATCTATATGGAATTGCAATACAAACACCCCTTTTTACGCTCACGCGCAAGGCTGGGACAAAATTTCAAATGACCAGGTAAAAAGACACAAAGAATAGTAACAGGTTATTTTGGCGGGTTTCTTAAGTAGGTAGCTAAAGTAAAGCATAATGGTTTGGGTGCTGTATATCAAAAAAAAGGAATAAATGTCATAATAACATTTAATTACTTTTTATTTTTCGCTCAATGTTGCATCTTTGTATGCAACTGCATTATTATGACAACATCAAGAATTTGCCTTTGGAGCAGCCCGCGAAACATTTCAACCGCAATGATGTATTCCTTTGCGCAAAGGCCGGACACTGCAGTGTTTGATGAGCCGTTGTATGCCCATTACCTGCGTGTTACAGGTATTGAACACCCTGCTAATGCAGCAATTTTGGCCAGTCAGGATAACTATGCTGACAATGTGATAAAAGATTTAATAATGGCGGATCACGGCAAGCCGGTAGCTTTTTTTAAACAGATGACGCACCACCTGGTTGATG
>DASZUX010000212.1:0-4627 GCA_035547455.1 Chitinophagaceae bacterium | reverse complement strand
TGAACAGCCGGCTGCCCCGCGTAGGCGGGGTAAGAGACAGTGCCACAGAAAATAACCGCCTTGCCGTGGTGGCAGGGTAAGGGTGAAAATGCAGGGTAAAAGCCTGCGGCCGTGTACAGTAATGTGCATGGCGGGTAAACCTTGGGTGCTGTAATGCCACGTATACTTCGCATTCCGTACTTACGGAAGGTAAGCTGCCCGTTTACTAACAGCAGTGTTTGCGAAAAGGGTAGGCAGCAACAGGTGTGCAGTAATGTGCATCGCAGATAAATGACAGCCTTTTATGCTTTGCATAAAAAACAGAATCCGGCTTATGGGTTTATAGCTTTTTTGTAATTTTTCCTTCATAACATATTGCATGCAGCAGCTTATTGAAACCTGGCAAATACATAACCGTATAAATCTTTACCTGCTTAATGCTGTTGATGATAGCTGGCTGGCAGATTTACCAGCTTCAAAAGGCCGCACAGTGGGGGAGCAATTTGCACACATACACAATGTACGTTTTATGTGGTTTAAGGCGGCTGGACCGGAACTGCTGGAGAAAGTAAGCAAGATTGAGAAAGATGCCATTACTAAAAAACTATTGGCAGAACAGCTTATAAAAAGCGGTGATGCCATGAGTGCATTATTGCAAAAAGGTTTTGAAAGCGGCAAAATAAAAGGGTTTAAGCCCAATACAGCAGCATTTTTGGGCTATTTTATATCGCACGAAAGCCACCACCGCGGCCAAATTATGCTTTGCCTTAAGCAAAGCGGCCACAAGGTTGATCAAAAAGTGCAGTATGGGCTATGGGAATGGGGTAGCAGGTGAACTTATTGAGGACTTATAGAATAGACTTTTCCCGGCAATTTTGGTGATGAAATTAAATATCGGCTGCTAAAGGCGTGTAATCCTTTAAACAAAAAAAGCCAACCGGGATTCTCAATAAAATAAATTATGTAAAAAAGTTGTGTGGATAGGTTTCTTATGTATATTCGTCCACCCAAAAAAAAGACCCCCTGTAGAAACAGGCGGCCTCTAACGATTGCTTGCCATATGAAAATTCTTAAAAAATCGTATGTTGAATGCTAACCGTGTTCAACTTTGTCCTCTAACTCATTCGCTTGCTTAACGGTTGCTTGCTGTGTGAAAGCTTTATTCTCAATCACAACACAAATATACACTGGCTTTACCCTGCTCTAAAATCAACTTAAGGCTGTTTTTATCATGTCAAACGGGTAAAAAAATCCTGCAAGCCTTGCTGCCACTGGGTTTTATTAATTTTTTTTTATTATGTCCAACACTTTTTTGTGTATTTTTTACACTTAAGAAAAATAAAAGTAATTGCAGGGTCAATATGGAGGTAGGAGTGAGTAATAAATTATTTTACAGCAAGTTATGTTTTTGTACCTTTAACGGCAGAAAATAAAAAAGGCCCCCTGTAGAAACAGGCGACCTCTAACGATTGCTTGCCATATGAAAATTCTTGAATAAAATCTATTTTCGTTTGAAGTTAGTATAACAACTTTCTTCAACATCGGCCTCTGCGTCTGCTTGCTTACGATTGCTTGTTATATGAAGAACTTCGTTTTGTACCACAAATATACAATGGGGTATGGGGCGGGTAAAACCAACATTTGGTTTATTTTATTATGCCTAAAGGGTAAAAAAATGCTGAAACCCTTTGCTGCATTTAGTTTGAAGAGAATTTTCGTATTATGCCCAACAAAAATACAGATGCCTTATTCCAGTTAATTTTTTCGTTGGAAAAGTCGGAAAAAAGGCATTTTAAATTATACATAAAACGCAGTTCAGCTAAAGAAGACTTGAAAATCATACAGTTATTCGATGCACTGGACAGCATGGACGACTATGATGAAAAATTACTGCTTAAAAAGCTGCCGTTTGTAACAAAACCGCAATTGGCCAACCTCAAAACACACTTGTACAAGCAGGTGCTGGCCAGCCTGCGCTTGCTTAAGCGCGCAGAAAACGTTGATTTACAATTGACTGAACATTTGGATGATGCGCGCTTGCTGTATAATAAGGGGCTTAAGCTGCAAAGCCTTAAAATATTGGAACGTGCCAAGGAAATTGCAAAGGCTAACCATAAGTTTAACTTCCTTGCGCAGGTAATATCGCTTGAAAAAAAAATTGAAACTCTGCATATTACCCGCAGCAGTAATGAAAAAACCTTGGCGCTTACTGAAGAGGCCCTGCAGATAAGTACTCATATTGACAGGGTTACACGCCTTAGCAACCTTGCCCTGCTGTTATACCGCTGGTACATTAAAAATGGCCACGCCCGAAACGAAGAGGACAGTAAAGATCTTGACCAGTTTTTCAAACAGCAGTTGCCTGCTGATATTGCCGGCATAACCGAGTTTTACGAGTTGCTGTACCTGTACCAGAGTTATTGCTGGTATGCTTTTATACGGCAAGACTTTTTACAATATTACCGCTACAGCCAAAAATGGATAGACCTGTTTGATGCAGACGCTTCCATGATAGGGGTTGAGTCGGGGCACTATGTAAAGGGTATGCATAACCTGCTGAATGCCCACTTTGACTTACGCAATTTTCCCGAATTTCAGAAAACACTAAAAAAATTTGAGGAGTACGCAGCATCACCATTGGGCAACCAGCATGATAATTTTCGTGTGCACACTTTTGTGTACATAGCCAGTGCGCGTATTAACTGGCACCTTATGCTGGGTACTTTTAAGGAAGGGCTTGCACTTGTACCCGAAATTGAAGCCAAGCTGGATGAATACGCCCAGTATATTGACAGCCACCGGGTACTGGTATTTACCTACAAATTTGCCACACTGTATTTTGGCAGCGGCGATTACTCTGCTTCTATAGACTATCTTCAGAAAATAATTAACGGGGAAGGAGATTTGCGTATTGACCTGCAATGTTACGCCCGCCTGCTGCACCTTATGGCACATTACGAACTGGGGAACGATGACATTATTGAGTCGCTAACAAAATCTGTGTACCGCTATATGGCACGGATGAAAAATCTTACGGTAGTTGAAGAAGAGATGTTCAGGTTTTTGCGCAACTCTTTCAAGCTAAGCCCAAGGCAGTTAAAACCGGAGTTTGAGAAGTTTTTAACTACCATTAAACACTTAGAGCGTAACCGGTTTGAAACCCGGTCGTTTGTATATTTAGATGTTATTTCCTGGCTGGAGAGTAAGGTGTACAACAAACCGCTGAGCACCATTATACACGATAAATACCTGGCGAGTAAAAGGAGGGTGGGATAGGTAATACCGGTTTGCGTGCAAGGTATTTACTGCAAAATGTATCTTTCAGTAATCTCCGCCTTCATGTCGCGGTACATACTGTAGATAATTATTAGTTCGTGAGGTGTAATTGCTTTTATATGTAACCTGTTAAGCGCTTTCGGCCCGTCAAACAGGGCATCAGGCAAGCGAAGCCTTTGTGTTTTACCGTTTCGTATATTCAGCAAAATCATGCTATCCCCTTTTGAAGGAACGCCCGCTTCGCTATACAGCCGCATTTCCTTTTGTTCATCTGCATCAGTCTATCCTTAATTTAACTTTTCAGGCTAATCCTTTATATATCCTTCGCCATTACATAGTCACGCATAAAGTACCCTTCTCCAATGGGTATGTCAACTGTTTCAATTACGCGAAAGCCTTTTTGCAGGTAATAGTCATAGGCTGGGTTATCGCGTTTTACATTTAGTATAAGTTCGGCAGCGCTGTGCTCTTTGGCAGTTTGTATTACAGCATTCATTAATGCTTTACCCGCACCGCTGCGCTGTATATGCGGCAATACATACAATTTATGCAGTTTCCAGCTTTTACCGGCTTCATTTTCACTGCAGCCGGCAAAGGCAATGGCTTCTGCATTTTCATTTTCCGCAATAAAAAATACATGACCGTCGTCAAACTGCTTACTTAATGCTTCGGGGCTGTAAATCAGTATCAGCATATAAGCCAACTGCGGTTCTGATAAAAGGCCCTTATAAGCTACCGGCCAGGTAACGTGGGCAATGTGCCGTATGGTTTCAATATCATCTTTTGAAGCAATCCTAACTTGCATAATATCTATTTTTCAATAAGCCTTGCTATTTTGGGCGGTCGGTTATGCAGCAGTTTTTTTGTAAGCCAATGGCTAAGCAACGCACTGCCGGTACCTATTACTGCCGCACCCAATACATCAGTGGGGTAATGTTCTCCCAGGTACATTCTTGAATAGCCAACACCAGCGGCCCACACGTATGCAGGTACTACTACATACCATTTTTTATATTCAATGCTTAATGACGCTGCAGCGGCAAATGCCAAGGTGGCGTGCCCGGATGGAAACGACTGTCCCGTTTCCGAAGCATCGTAGGGGTGTATTTCGCCGGGGTATTTTTCATACGGTCTCGCGCGGTTTACAATACGCTTTAAACCTTCTGCTACTACTACGCTTATGGCTAAGGAGCCGACTGTTTCCCATCCTTTATGCTGCAGGTAAACATTATGGGTCGCATAGCCTGTAATAAGCTGCGTAGCAGGTATAGCCGCTGCAAGCGGGTAGGCTGAGGAAGTAAACCCGCGCATGATACCCGAATTGGGATTTTGAGGGTTAATATTTTTCAGTGTATTGATGTCGAAATTCTGC
>DASZUX010000211.1:0-10058 GCA_035547455.1 Chitinophagaceae bacterium | reverse complement strand
AAATGGAGAAGAGAAATTGTAAGGAGCGGCGGCTTATCCAACATTTTTTTTAATACCCAAAGCATTGCAAATACGTTTTACTGCAATAGCCATTTGCACGTCAACAGTATTTACTGAAATGTTTAATATTTGCGCTACTTCTTTATATTTAAGGCCGTCTTCACGCACCAGCTTAAAAACCATTTTACAGCGCGGCGGCAAAGCCTCTACGGCCCTGTGCATGTTTTGCATCATTTCAGCGGTAACAAGTATATCTTGCGGGGTTGCTGTTTCGTCCACCACTTCAATATCAATAAAATCAAATGGGGCCGAAATCATGTCCTTTGCCTTACGGGAAATAAAATTAAGACACCTGTTTTTTACAGCTATGTACAGGTAAACGGTAATATTGTCAATAGTGGTAATATTGGTACGGTTGCACCACAACTTTACAAAAATATCTTCAACAATTTCCTCGGCTGCCTGGTGGTTATGAACAACTGCTTTTGCAAATTGCAGAAGCCGGGCGCTGAATAATTGGTATAGTTCGCCCAAAGCCTCCTCTTCATTATTAAAGATACGTTGTTGTATTGTTTTATACTTACCCATCATAAGCAATGGCAGCAACTGGTGTAAAATGCAAATTTCAACAATTAACGGGCGTTGTGTTAAAAAATTTGGTAACAGATGTGTTAAAACAAAGCTAACGTTTGTTAGCAGCTTTTAAACAAAAACCGGCCTTTTATAATTATTGTTTTTTTTGATACTGATAAGTGCTAATTGACCAGGTAATAAAATGTGCTGCAATAGCAAACTTTACAGCCATTAAAATTGAATAAGCTATGGCAGGCTAACCATAAAAAAGACAGGTAAATTGCTAATGTAAACGGGGCGGCAACTGTTTTGCCGTACTTTTGCGCACCAATTTACTGAACGATGTTAGCAGGATTTAATAATGTTACTTTTGAATTTGGTGCGCGTGTTATTGTTGAAGATGCAACATGGCATATACACCCGGGAGAGCGCATTGGGCTGATAGGATATAATGGCACTGGCAAATCAACCATGCTTAAATTATTTGTGGGCGAGTACCAGCCCAGCAACGGCACTGTTGAAAAGAGCCGGGAAACTACCATAGGCTACCTGCACCAGGATTTATTGAGTTTTGACACCAACGACTCAATACTGGAAGTAGCTATGGGGGCTTTTGAAAAAGTGAAGCAATTGGAAAAAGAAATTGAGGAAATGGGCCGCCTGCTGGAGAACCCGGGAAATATGGACGCTGCCAAACAGGAGGCTTTGCTGCACGAATACTCTGATAAGTTGCATGAACTGGAAGTGCTGGGCGGCTATACTATTCACCACAGAACGGAAGAAGTGCTTCAGGGGCTTGGCTTTAAAAATGCTGACCTCGGCAGGCCATATAAAGAGTTTAGCGGCGGCTGGCGTATGCGCGTACTGCTGGCAAAAATGATACTGCAGGCGCCTGACCTGCTGCTGCTTGACGAACCAACCAACCACCTTGACCTGCCCTCCATTGAATGGCTTGAAAAATACCTGGTGCATTACCAGGGCAGCGTAATAATTGTAAGCCACGATAAATATTTTCTTGACAGGATGGTTACCAAAATAGTGGAATTGTACCAGCAGCAACTGCATATATACAGTGGAAATTATTCGTTTTACGAGAAGGAAAAGGCAATAAGGATTGACCTTGCCCAAAAAGCTTATGAAAACCAACAAGATTATATTCGCCAGCAGGAACGTTTTATTGAGCGTTTTAAAGCCAAAGCCAGTAAAGCGGCACAGGCACAAAGCGCACTGAAGAAATTGGAAAAAATTGAACGGCTGGAGCAGGTGGAACTGGAACGGCCTAACCTGCGTATAAACTTTGCTGTGGAACGGCAGCCGGGCAAAGTGCTGGTAACATTAAAAAACCTTACCAAATGCTTTGGCGATTTAACTATTGTTGAAAACACTGAAGCCGAAATTGAGCGCGGCGATAAAATAGCATTGATAGGCGCTAACGGCAAGGGTAAATCAACCCTGCTGCGGGTAATTGCCGGTACTGAGCCTTTTGAGGGCGAAAGGGTATGGGGCCATAATGTACAGGAAAGTTTTTACGCCCAGCACCAATTAGAAGCTTTGGATTTAAACAACGACATACTGGAAGAAATGCAAACCAGCCGCAGCGGTAAAACGGAATTGGAACTGCGATCGCTGCTCGGATGTTTTTTATTCAGCGGAGATGACGTGGATAAGAAAATAAAAATATTAAGCGGCGGCGAAAAAGCAAGGGTGGCGCTGGCCAAAGTAATTGTAAGCAAAGCCAATTTTTTAATGCTGGACGAACCTACCAATCACCTTGATATACATAGCGTTGAATTGCTGGCCGACGCACTGAATAAATATGAAGGATCAATTATAATGGTAAGCCACGACCGTTACTTTATTTCAAAAACAGCCAACAAAATTTGGGAGATTGTTGACCACGAAATAAAAGAATTTAAAGGCAGCTACCAGGAATATGTAGAGTGGAAGGAAAGGATGGCCAAACAACAGGCTGCCGAGCTTAAAAATAATAAAACCGATAAAGGCAGGGAACAGGCTAAAAATACTGAACCTGCAAAAGAAACAGAAAAAGCTAAACCTGCCCCTGTTAACAATAACAGGAAAGCAGAACTGCAGCAACTGCAAAAACAATTTAGCAAAATTGAGCAGCAGGTGAACGACCTAAACAGGCAAAAGGCAACAATAGAAGCCAACCTGGCAGACCCATCTTTCTATTCAGATAAAAGCAAGTTTCAGCAACTGGAGAAAGACTATGCTGCTGTAAAACAAAAACTCACAGTTGCTAATAAACAGTACGAGGAAATGTTTGAGAAGATAATGGAACTGGAAGGGTAAGGTGCATCTTACGTTACACTCCAGTCAATAGGGTCTTTACCCTGGTTCATCAGTAAGGTATTGGTTTTGCTAAAATGCCTGCACCCAAAAAAGCCTTTGTCTGCACTAAAAGGGGAGGGGTGTGCAGCCTTCAGCACATGGTGCCTTGTTTCATCAATGAGCGCCTGTTTGTCTTGTGCAAATTTGCCCCACAGCAAAAACACGACACCTTTTTTTTCAGCGGATATTTTACGTATTACGCTATCCGTAAATTCCATCCAGCCAATTTTTGAGTGGCTTGCGGGTTCGCTTGCCCTTACGGTTAATACCGCGTTTAGCAACAACACACCACGTTCCGCCCACCTGGTAAGGTTACCCGTATTAGGTACCGGCAGGCCAATATCAGTGTGAAGCTCTTTATAAATGTTGATTAATGATGGCGGGGGCGGTACACCGTCCGGCACGGAAAAGCATAGCCCGTGTGCCTGGCCCGGCCCATGGTATGGGTCTTGTCCTAATATTACAACTTTCACATTGTCAAAGGGTGTTTTATCAAAAGCATTAAAAATCAGGGAACCCGGCGGGTAAATAGTTTTACCCTGGGCTTTTTCTGTTTTTAAAAATGCCACTATTTGCTGAAAATAGTTTTTGTTAAACTCATCCTTCAATATTTCCTTCCAGCCAGCTTCTATCTTTACTTCCATCTAATTCGCTTATTTTAGATTGATAGCTCTTGTAGTAAACGGCTGCTAAAATAAACCAAAAAAAAGGTAATGCATACGTCATAATACTGCCGCCGGGCAAAACATAGCGAACCATTTGAAGGTTGGAAAAGGCATTTGAGATGACTGTGCCTAAAATACATGCCAGCGCCAGCATGGCAATAATGGTAGTGAGTATAAATTTTTTGTAATAACCAACAATATCGCGCACGGTAAAAATGGCGCCGGAAAGTATGCTAAGCCTTATTACCAGCAGTATAAACGTGGTAAAAAACAAGCTCATTTCTATGCCGTTAAGCACAGCATAGCCTGCGGCCCCGTTTACTGAAGATTCGACATGTGTATGTTCAGGCAGCACGGCGCTGAAAACCGCGCTATCAACATATACGGCTGCAAAAAATATAATTGTGGTGAGTGCTGCCGTGCTGGTGAAAATTTTTGCAATCAGTGCGATAAGTTTTGATGTTTGCATGGCAAGATTTTTACATGGTTAGGGAAACAGGTACTAATATCCGCATTATTCCGTTTGGCGGCAACCTAATTAACATTTATTTTTGCTGCCTGAATTTTTGGACCGGTAGCTCAGCTGAATAGAGCAGCTGCCTTCTAAGCAGCAGGTCACAGGTTTGAGTCCTGTCCGGTTCACATAATGATAGGTAAGGCTTTCAGGAAACTGGAAGCTTTTCTTTTTTAATCACTCGCACTGTAAATCGCACTGAAAACGCACTATAAATGCTGCCAGGGAGGGGTTGACACAACCAAAGCAGGCAATGTCCCTGGGTTCATGGTCGGCAATCATCTTGTGTGTTTCGGGTCAATCCTGGGCTGCCGGGTTGGTTTGCCTGATGTTTATACTCAATTGGAATTTGGGCTTGGTGGCAGTCGTTTATGGGCGCCATACAAACGAACCGGACAGTTTGGCAGGTTTGCCTGCTTAGCATATAAATTGAATTGTAGTATTCAGCCGTGTAATGCTAAATTATCAAAATGAAAACCAACCCTAAAATGGGAACACTAATTTTTGTTGTACTCGGGGCTTTGGTGTCAATAGCATCTGGAATTATAAGTTATCGAGAAAAACTTTCTGCTGAAAGAAAGTCCTTGGCTAAGGATTCCGTCATTACACAGTTGAGAGATACGCTAAACCAAGTAGTTAAGCAGTTAAATACACGAACAGATGAAATTATTGCATTAAATAACAAACTTCTTGATACTACTGAAAGTCTTAGTAACGCATATAAGGAAAATGCAGAATTGCAAAAAAGTGTAAATGCTTTTATAACGGGGGGGACAACATCCCAATTCTCAAAGTTATTGCGTACGATAACCCAGATGATGAAAGGATAAGAGTTCGGTTTGATATAACTAATATGGGGAAAACACCTTTGTCGTCTGTAGCTTTAAGAATTTGGGAGAAGACTGGTAGTAAGAATATTAACCTTGGGGATATTCCCGCACGCTATAGCCCACAAATAGATTATGAAAATGTTTTAGAACCTCATATTGATACCCTTAATATTTCGGTTACTGTTGTGTGGAAAAATGGAGGTTATTTTTGCCAGTCAAAGGTCATCCGAAAACCATTTAGGAACTTCGAAGTATCAACTAAATATTACCGACCGGATATGAAAGAATTTGACCCAACTCAAAACAACGCATCGGAATTTTTACGAAGTAGTAGATAAAAAAAGAATAAAGAAAAGAACCTTGACAAAACCGACCGGCATTCATTTAAAAGTTTTCAGGTCTCAAATCCTCAAGACTCACCGTGCATATCATTGCCCTAAGCAATTCGTCAAAATGACTGTACAGTTCATTAGGGTTTACGGCAAACACTTGCTGGCGCTGTTCTACATGGATATTCTTACCAGTCAGCTTTATCCCTAATCCAATGCTTGGAATTTTCTTGAAATCAATTTCAATTTCTGATGTGATGCCATGCTTGTTTTTGTAATCGTGGCTACTTCTATTGGCGCCTTTTTCTATTGGCCACATTGCTAAGTCATATCTTTCTCTATCTGTCATTGTTTTATTTTCGTAATTATTGTTGTTTGTAAACTCTTGCCGGCCGAAACCGACCGAAGGTTTTTATAACCTAATCTTTTTTCTGTCTTACAATTTCCTTTGGTGTCACGTCAGTCAGACTGGATGTTCCAATCAAGCCTCTCAATATCTCATCGAAGTGATTGTATAAGTCGTTGCTGTCTACTGCAAGAATCTTTTTCAATTCCACAATGTTCAACCCTTCACCTGCCAGCTTTATACCCAAGCCAACGACTGGGCCGTTGGTTATATCAATACTGATTTCACAAGTGATTCCATGTTTGTTTGTGAACTCGTGGCTGCTTTTGCACCTTACTACTTCGTATTCCTTGCTTCTTTCATGATTGCCTGTTATGAGATAATAAGCATATTTGAGAATGTGCTTGTGCAATAAACCCAAACCTGACTTTTATTCAGCCACTTATTACACTGACAAACAAACTGTCCAGCAAGGCGCAGGACACTGCGGAGAACTCAATATCAAATGCAGACGTGAAGGACTTGGTTAAGGAGGTTGGTAAATCAGCTACCAGCAATTAACTTTAAATCTTTTTTTATTTCATTTACTATTAGCAACTCTAACTGGGGAAAAAAATCTGTATGAAACAATTTGTCCTCAGAGTCTAACCATCTGTCAATTAATTTGCTTTTAAATTCTTGAACAGCAATGTCTTTATGTATAAAGGGATTTTTAAAATTTTTGAAACATAAGTATAGTTCATCAGAAAATTTCTTCGTGGCTTCAAAAATTTCATCTGATAAAAACGGTCGGCTGGTCATATAAAAATCAAAATAATCATTCCAATTCTTTTGTGTATAGTCAATTAGAGTCATCAATTTTTCTTTAAACTCTTGTGGGAGATTTTCACTATATAAAACAGCGCTGTCTTGCACACCCCTTTTTAATTGATAAGTACGAGTAAGAAGTTCCCTGCATATACCGATTTTCTCTTTATAGATGCCACTGTAAGAGATTTTTTGCAATTCGAGGTCTAAAACCAGTTTGTTTTTGACTTCCTCAACTATTTTTGTAATCTCACCTATGTCTTCTTTTGTAGCTGCATTTTTTCCTTTCTCGCTGAAATACGACGTTGCTATGTTTGCAAGCCACCCAGATATTGTTGAGATAATGACTATGAGGGCAGATGTTCCGAATGATATTTCCATGTTAAGAGTTTAAAATTAAAAGGGTCAACCAACCGGCTGACCTTACCAAATTACAAATCATTCTGGGCAAATCAAAAATTTGGTAGGCTTTCGGATATTACGTTTGACTCTCCTGGTAATGACTTCATGTAGTGTTTAATCGTCTTCATGGATGGTAGCTATCTTCCTCGCCTTCAGGGCGCTTACACATGGAATATATAGAATACCAAATGCCCCGGAACAGTTGATCCCCGGGGCATCTGGCTATTTTAAATGACCGTCAAAAAAGTTTTACCTACTCAATTTTTGTAACCTTTAGCACGTTGGTGGGCAGGTGCAGGTTTACAGGGGTACTGCCGGTGTTTACTACCACGTTGCCTTTGCTAAGATAGCCGCGTTCGCAAAGAATGTCTATCTGGTCAAAGAATATGTCGTCAAGGCTTACTTCCTCATCATAATAAAACGCACGTACGCCCCAGCTAAGGCTTAGCTGGTTTACCAGGTATTTACGTTTGGTAAAAATAAACAGCGGCGATTTTGGCCTGTAGCTGCTGAGCACAAACGCCGTATAGCCGCTTTGTGTCATGCCTATCAGCGCATCTACATTAAGGTCGCGGGCAATTTTACAGGCATTATAACATACTGCATCGCTCATAAACGAAGGTGATTTTGGCTGTGGTTTCAAATCTTCCTCGCGGTTATAACGATACTCGGTTTTTTCAACCTCCATAATAATCTTACGCATGGTTTCTACCACCAGCGCCGGGTGTTTACCGGTAGCTGTTTCGGCGCTAAGCATTACAGCATCTGTGCCTTCCAGCACTGCATTGGCCACATCGGTAATTTCGCTGCGGTTAGGCTTTACCCTGTCAATCATGCTTTCCATCATCTGGGTAGCAACAATTACAGGTTTACCGCGGTGTATGCACTTGCGTATAATATCCCTTTGGGCCATAGGCACTTTTTCCACCGGCAATTCAACACCAAGGTCGCCGCGGGCCACCATTACGCCGTCGGATTCAATAATTATATTACGCAAATCAACCAGGGCAGAGGGCATTTCAATTTTTGCCATTGCTTTGGTAGTACTGCTCCTGGCAGCCAGCCGCCGCTTTAAATCAATAATGTCTTCCGCTTTTCTTACAAAAGAAAGTGCTACCCAGTCGCACTGCTGCTCAATAATAAAATCAAGGTCAATAATATCCTTCTCTGTAAGGGCCGGCAGCGATATTTCTGTATCTGGCAGGTTTACCCCTTTTTTAGGCAGCAAGGTACCGCCATAGGTAACCATAACCTTTACATCGCCCGCACTGGTAATATCTACTACTTTTACTTCCAGTTTACCGTCATCAATCAATATGTTGTCGCCAATCTTAACATCATCATGCAGGTTGGGGTACGACACATATATTTTTTCCTTTGTGCCAACTACCTTTTCTTTTGAAGTGAAAGTAAGTATATCGCCTTTTTCAATTTCCAGCGCCCCATTCTGTATTTCGCCTACCCGCAGTTTTGGCCCTTGCAAGTCTGCCAGTATGGCTATATTGTAAGGCTCATTTTCATTCAGGTTGCGTATATGCTGTATTATTTTTGTTTTGTCCTCGTGCGTGCCATGCGAAAAGTTAAGCCTGAACACATTTACGCCGGCTTTTACCAGTTCCAGCAACTTATCGTAAGTATCGCAGGCCGGGCCTACTGTAGCAACAATTTTTGTACGGTGAAAGCTGTGTTCAAGTCCTGCCTGGAGGTCCATCTGCTTAGGCACATATTTGGCAATATTATCTGACATACAATTTTTTGATTAGATGTAAAAGCAATTTCGTTAGGTTAAATTATTTTTGGCGCTGATTTGCAACACCTTATAGTTAACTGGCAAGTATCTTTACAATTTTCATCCAGTCGTCGTTTACACGCTGTTTTTCCCTAATAGCTATTTCAAGAGGGGTATAATTCATTACATTATTATAAATACCTACCATTACGTTGTGACGGCCTTCCAGCAGGCTTTCAACAGCATGATAGCCCATGCGGCTGGCAATTACACGGTCAAAGCAACTGGGCGCACCACCACGCTGTATATGGCCCAATATGGTAACGCGGGTATCCATACCCGGAACTTTTTCTTTTATAACGCGTGCAATATTGTTAGCCCCACCGGAACTATGCCCTTCAGCCACCACCACAAGATTTACCATTTTTTTGCGCTTTTCCTTTTCGGTAAGCGATTCAACCAATTCTTCTATGGTAGTATCAACTTCGGGTATTAAAATATTTTCGGCACCTGTGGCAATACCGCTGTGCAAAGCAATATAACCTGCCTGTCTGCCCATTACTTCTACTATAAACAGGCGGTCGTGGGCGTCGGCGGTATCGCGTATTTTATCAATAGCCTCAACAGCTGTATTTACAGCCGTATCGAAACCAATGGTAAAATCGGTACCGTAAAGGTCTTTATCAATAGTGCCGGGCAGACCGACACAGGGTATGCCAAATTCCCGGCCCAGTTTTTCCGCCCCGGTAAAACTTCCGTTACCACCAATAACTACAAGGCCATCAATGCCTTTTGCGTTTAGATTGTTAAAAGCTTTACGGCGGCCTTCAATGTCGAAAAACTCCTTACTGCGCGCAGTTTTTAATATAGTGCCGCCTTTTTGAATAATGTTGGCGACAGAGCGGGAGGAAAGCTGCTCAATGTCATTTTCAATCATCCCGTTGTATCCCCTGTAAATGCCAAATACATCCAGTTTGTTATAAATTGCTGTTCGCACAACTGCTCTTATGGCCGCATTCATACCGGGCGAATCGCCCCCGGAGGTTAATACTCCAATTTTAGTTACTTGCTTAGACATTCTTTAGAGAATCAGATTAACCAAATAAATTTTTTCAAAAAAGGCAGGCCGATCATTTTTTAAAAACGAGCCAAAAATAAGCATTTGCAGGTAAAATACACTTTTGCCCTCTTATTGTTAGTAATTAAATTAACACAGGCCATATTTGTAACCGCTTGTTAACAAAACATACGTATTAAATATTGTAATATATGAGATGGTTGATTATTACGATCCCATCGTTTACTGCTTACCATGGATAACCGGCATTTATTAAGCCTGTGCATGGAACGGTGCATTTTTTTGCGTTGCTTTCAAGCCCGAGTTCTACAATGCGTATAGTATTATACCCATGCTCAGATTTCTCGCGTAATTCGGCGCCGTTTACAATGCTATTATAAATGTTTTCATAGTAGTAACCATAGTTGCCTTTTAGGGTAGGGTATTTTTTTCT
>DASZUX010000210.1:0-6288 GCA_035547455.1 Chitinophagaceae bacterium | reverse complement strand
GGGTGCCGTGTATAATCCCTTTATTAATGAGTTGTTTTTTGCCCAGCGCGGGTTTGGGGCTACTTTAAACCACCAGGTTATACACGTAAGCAGTAAAGCTGATGTAGCTACAAGTTGCCTTGCTACCGGGTTCCCGTACACCTATCTTGATATGCCCAACGGCCCGTTGGAAGTGTTTGGCAGGTTAATACGCAATGGTGTACCCGTGCGCAGGCTGGGCAGCGCCGCAATTGATTTATGTTACGTGGCTGCCGGCCGGTTTGACGGTTTTTATGAGCATAAATTACAGGCATGGGACAGCGCCGCAGGTTTTTTAATGGTAGAGGAAGCCGGTGGAAAAGTAACAGACCTGAAAGGCGACTATTATAGCCCTTACCAGCACGGCATAGTAGCCACCAACGGCAAAATACATGAGGAATTGATGAGGTGGATAAATGAAGGATAAGTACGATTTTAGATTGAGCAGAGTATTAAATCCTGGTATAAATTTTTTGACCATGGCTAAATAAATATTCAAAAAAGCGTACAAAGGCTTATGCAATTAATACGGCTAAGTTTTGTAACACTTTGCAACATGATGCCCATCATAAAACCTTATATTGATCAATTCGTGCGTTCTCCTGCTTCTGCCGGCACAACTATCGTGCAGTATGCCGGGCTAAATCAAAGCCGGATTTTATTAAAAAGCTTAAAATTGTGGAAGAGGAGGTTGACTAAGCATTATATTTTTTTGAATTGTTTGCTGAATTTTACAAGGACAGAAAAAATGAATTAAGGGCCTTGTATAAAGAAGACGACGAAATATTATCAATGGTAGTTCAATCTATAAACACTTCATTAAAAAATTTGAAGAAGCAGTACAAATGGTTGCAAGAACTCAATTTTGGAATAAATCTGAAATCTGCAATCTAAAATCTAAAATCAGAACATGTCTGAATCAAGAACAGAAATCTCTTCTCTTGGGGAGTTTGGTCTTATTGACCATTTGACAAGAAACTTTGAGGTTCAAAATGCATCTACCATTGTAAGCGTGGGAGACGACGCAGCAGTGATTGACCATTATGGCAGGCAAACGGTAGTAACTACTGATTTACTGATTGAGGGCATACATTTTGACCTTGCCTATACGCCGCTAAAGCATTTGGGGTATAAAGCAGTAATTGTAAACCTGAGTGACGTATATGCCATGAACGCCACGCCCACGCATATTACCATGAGCCTGGGCATAAGCAGCCGTTTTAGCGTTGAGGCGCTGGATGAGTTTTATGAAGGCGTGTATGCTGCCTGTGAGCGGTATAATGTTGACCTGGTGGGCGGTGACACGTCAGCCTCGCAAAAAGGGTTTATTATTTCATGTACTGCCATAGGAGAAGTAACGCCGGGTAAGTTTGTTAAGCGCAGTACTGCCAATAAAGGCGACCTGCTGTGCGTGAGCGGCGACCTTGGCGGAGCTTTTCTTGGGCTAACGCTGCTGGAAAGGGAGAAGAGAATATTTATGGAAAACCCACAGGTGCAGCCAGACCTTGAAAATGAAGATTATATTGTAGGAAGATTGTTAAAGCCTGAAGCGCGAAAAGATATTATTTCGTTTTTAGAGCAGCAGGAAATTATACCAACTGCCATGATGGATGTAAGTGATGGTTTAAGCAGCGAGGTATTGCATATTTGTAAGCAAAGCAACCTTGGTTGCCGTGTGTACGAGGACAAACTGCCTGTAAACGAAGCAAGTAAAAAAGCTGCTTTTAAATTTGGCCTTGACCCAACTGTATGCGCCCTTAACGGCGGTGAAGACTATGAGCTTATTTTTACCATTAAGCAGGAGGATTACGATAAAATTGTACTGAGCGAGGAAATAAGCGTAATAGGATACATGACAGAGGCGGAAGAGGGCTGCAAACTGCTGACAAAGGGTGGCAACACATTTAATATTACAGCACAGGGCTGGAATGCTTTTGATGCCGGGCAGAGTTAACAATTAATAAAGCGGTGCAGCCGGAGGATAGCGTTATATTGCGGTAAATGCTTTTGCAGCGTAACATATTTATAATGTACAGGCAATGGCGGTATATGCTGTATGCGGTTATTGCGGCTATGCTGCTTTCTGCATGCAGCGCATCTCTAAAAAGTGCAGGCTATTCCCCTGCTCATAAAATAGCACCTGGAGGATTAAAAGATGATGTAGTACTGCTTCATAAAATATTTGAGGCAGACCACCCAAGTTTATACTGGTACACCTCTAAAGACAGCATTGACGCATACTTTAAAGAAACACTCGGCAGCATACACGACTCATTAACTGAAATGCAGTTTCGAAGCAGGTTGTCCTGGCTTGTTGCCAAAATACATTGCGGTCACACATCGGTACGTTCATCAAAAGAATATGCACGGTACTTTACACACCACAGGATACCGCAGTTTCCGCTGGAAATGAAGGTTTGGGGCGATAGTATGGTAGTTACGGGTAATGCTATACGTACTGACACTGTTTTTAAACGGGGTACAGTCATTACATCCATTAACGGTATGCCTGGTAAGATGCTGATTGATTCCCTGTGCCAGTTTATAAGTACAGATGGTTATGCTGATAATTTTAAATACCAGTTGCTGAGCATCTATTTCCCGTTGTTTTATAACCTTTCTTTCGGGCTCAGCAATACTAATGTAATTACATACATTGATAAAAGCGGTATTGAGAAAACAGCTATACTGCAAAACTACCGGCCTGTAAAGGATACCACCCACAAGCAGGTAAACATAGCTATAGCCCGGTTAACCCGCAGGCAGCTTAAGGAGGCCAGGAAAAGAAATGGCAATAACCTTAGCTTTGACAGCAGCAATACTGCTTACCTGCAACTGGTTACCTTTTCAGGTAAGGGGCTGCGGCAGTTGTTCCGCAACAGTTTTGAAAAGATTAAAGAAAGAAAGGCACGGAACCTTGTAATTGATTTACGCGCCAACAGTGGTGGTAATATAGGCGCCGGCGCAAACCTTACACGTTACCTTGCCGACAGCCCTTTTACTGTTGCTGATTCGGTATCTGCCATAACGCACAACTTAAAGTATAGCAGGTATATTCACCCGGCGCTGGTATATAAAATGATGATGGCATTGTCTGCAAGGAAGAAGGCTGACGGCAGGTATCATTTCGGCTATCTTGAACATCACAAATTCAATCCTAAAAAATCATTGCATTTTAACGGTAACATCTACATAATACAGGGCGGGTTTACTTTTTCCGCAGCCAGCATGTTTGTGTCGCATTTAAAAGGCCAGTCAAACGTAACCATAATAGGCGAGGAGAGCGGCGGCGGTAATTATGGCAATTCATCGGTACACCTGCCCTCTATCGTTCTGCCCAACAGCCACCTGCAAATAGTGTTGCCGGTGTACCGCATTGTAAACGACGGTAAACGCCTCAAAGACGGGCGGGGCATTACTCCGGATATATATGTGCCTCCATCCTCCGACGCGATACGCCGCGGCATAGACCCTAAAATGCAAAAAGTGAGGGAGTTGATAAAAGAGAGGAAAAATAATACGGCAGCCCACTAGCGCTTAAATAAAACGGGCAGCGGTTACTAAACCTGCTACCCGTTTCCTTAATGGCCAGAGATGTAATGACCTAATAACGTCTTTTATTTCAACCCATACTTATACTTGTATCTTTCATACAGTTCTTTATGCTTGTTGTCAAGGTTTATTTGGCGGCCCTGTATAAAAGCATAAATAACATTACTGCTGGTTATATCCAGTATATCGCCGTCGCTCACTACTATATTGGCATCTTTGCCGGCCTCAAGCGTACCGGTTTTGTCGGCAATACCCAGTATTTTAGCGGCATTGGCGGTAATTGCTTCCAGCGCCTGTTCTTTGGTAAGGCCAAATGCGCAGGCATTACCGGCGTTAAACATCAGGTTTCTGCCGCGGGTCTCAGCATGCTGGTCTGATATGGCATACTGCACCCCTGCCTGCTGCAGCAGGTAAGGCGTTTTGTAAGGCTGGTTAACATCATCATCCTGCGTAATGGGCAGGCTGTGCATTTCGTCCAATATCACGGCAATGTTGTTTTGCTTAAGATAGTCGGCAATCATCCAGCTATCGGCACCCCCTACAATTACGGTACGGAAATTAAATTCTTTGGCAAACGAGGTAGCCACTTCCATCTCTTTCACCAGTTCACAATGCACATAAAATGTTTGCGTTTGGTTAAACAGACCTTTTACCGCTTCAAACTTAATATTTGTGTGCTCATGCTTTGACTCCTCAAAATAGGCTTTAGCCTGCTGAAAAAACTGGCGTACCCTTTCTATACGTTCCATAGCTGCATTTACGGGGTCGCCGCCACCGCCAAACCTGCGTGGCAGCCTTGCAAGGTTAGGCATACGAAAATGGATGCCGCCATCCATTTTATATACGGCGTCTTCCCAGTTCCAGGCGTCAAGCTGTACTACTGACGATGAGCCGCTGATGATGCCACCCTGCGGCACAACGTTAGCAAGCAATATGCCGTTGCTTCGCAGTGTATTGATAACTTTTGAATCGGTATTATAAGCAATAACAGAGCGGATATCTGCATTGTTTTCGCCTAACTCTTCTTCGTCAAGGGTTGCACGAACGGCACCTATTTCGTTAAGCCCGAGGTCAGTAACCGGTGCAATAAGGCCGGGATAGATTTGTTTGCCGCTGCAATCAATCACTTTTATGCCTGAGGCCGGTTGTGCGTATTTGCCTACCGAAGTAATCTTTCCTTTTGAAAAGTTGATGATGCCATCCTCGATCACCTCGCCGGTGGCAGTGTGGATAGTACCATGCACCAGTGCAATATCCTGCGATTGTGCCGGTGCGGGGTAAACGGTTTCCTGCGCTTTTGCCAAAAAGCCCAGTCCCAAGCAGCAGAAACCGAGTAATATCTTCTTCATATATTTTATTTTGAATGTTTGAAAGTTTGATTGTTGCCCAATCAATCATTCTTCTTAAATTTTATTTCTACTTTAAAGTCCTATGCCGGCATCTCTTAATAAAAGGTTGCGCTGAATGTGTGAATCAATTTCACATTCGTTAGCTTCATCAATAGTGGCTTCGGCTGCTACAGTTCTGCCGCCTTTTTTCTTTTCCCCTATCATTTTTTGGATAATACGGTTTCTTTCCTTCACTACCTGGCCGCGCATTACAGCATCTTTGTTTATGTCGTAGTAAACAATGCCGTCAACAATGGTTTTGTCTGCTTTGGCGTACACGCTCAGCGGGTTATCAGTCCATAATACAACATCAGCATCTTTGCCCACTTTAATACTGCCTACCCTGTCTGCCACATGCAGCATAATAGCAGGGTTAAGCGTACACATTTTAAGCGCGTCTTCAGGCGCTACGTTGCCGTATTTTACAGTTTTGGCAGCCTCCTGGTTAAGGTGGCGGGCCTGCTCTGCATCATCGCTGTTTACTGCAACTGTTAACCCCATTTTTTGCATAATGGCAGCGTTGTAAGGTATGGCATCCTGCACCTCCGCCTTGTATGCCCACCAGTCACTGAAGGTAGAGGCTGCTATGCCGCGTGCCTTCATTTTATCAGCAACCTTGTATCCTTCCAGTATATGTGTAAAGGTGTTTACCTGGAAACCAAACCTGTCGCCCACATGCATCAGCATATTTATTTCGCTCTGCACATAAGAGTGGCAGGTGATGAACATTTTGTGCGCAAGGATTTGCGACAGGGCATCCAGCTCAAGGTCGCGGCGTTTATCAGCGCCCATGCGCTGGTAATCCTGTGCGCGGGTAAAGGCATCTACCAGTACCTGCTCAACACCCATGCGTGTATCGGGAAAGCGGTTGTTTGACTGGTTGTAGGAGCGTTTTACGTTTTCGCCAAGGGCAAACTTTATAAACGGGTCCCAGTTGGCAAACTTCATATCTTCCGCGTTAGCGCCCCAGCGCAGTTTTATAAGCTGGGTTTGCCCGCCTATGGTATTACAACTGCCATGCAGGATGTGGGAGCTTGTAACACCGCCTGCAAGCTGCCGGTATATATTAATATCTTCCGGGTTTATCACATCTGCAACCCTTACTTCGGCCGTTACAGATTGTGAACATTCATTTACACTGCCTGCAACTGCAATATGGGAATGCTCGTCAATAATCCCCGCTGTAAGATGTTTGCCGGTGCCATCAATTACGGTTGCGCTGCCGGCCGGAAGGTTTTTGCCAATGGCGGCTCTTTTACCGTTTTTAAGTAATACGTCAGTATTCTCAAGCTTGCCTTCTTTTTCGTTTGTCCAAACAGTTGCATTTTTA
>DASZUX010000209.1:0-7082 GCA_035547455.1 Chitinophagaceae bacterium | reverse complement strand
GTTATTAACGGGTAAATAAAATGCAGGTGTAATGAAAGTGCTTTGGCTTACAAGCTGGTACCCCAACAGGCTGGATGCAGCCAACGGCGATTTTATACAGCGCCATGCCAAAGCGGTATCGTTATTCTGTGATGTGCATGTTATACACCTTGAGCCGGATAAAAACGACACACTAACTGCTGCTACCGAGGTATCAATCTACCAGGAAGGAAGCCTTACCGAGGAGATAGTACTGTATAAGCTATGCGGGATGCCTGTTATTGGCAGGCTGTTATCCTACATGAGGTACATAGCCCGGTTTAAAAAGCATATTCGTGCTTATCTTCAGCAGCATGGCCCACCCGTGCTGGTGCATGTACATGTACCCATGAAGGCCGGTATTTTAGCAATGTGGCTTAAGCGGAAGTATGGTGTACCCTACGTGGTAACTGAGCACTGGGCCATATACAATGATTACGCCCCCGATGCATTTGAAAAAAAGAGCCTGGTGTTTAAAAACTTTACGAGGAAGATACTAAAAGAAGCCGCTATGTTTTTGCCGGTGAGTGATGATTTGGGCAAGGCTGTAATAAGAATGGCTATAAAAGTGCCTTATATTGTAGTGCCCAATGTGGCCGATACAACCCTGTTTAATTACGAAACAATGCATCAGCGGCCATTTACCTTTTTTCATGCTTCAACACTTGGGTACCAGAAAAACCCCGGCGCCATACTGCGTGCATTCAAAAAGTTCTTACGGGTGAACCCGCAAAGCAGGCTGGTGATGGCTGGTTATGCAGGCGAGTGGCCGGGTTATGCCAATGAACTTGGAATTCCTGCCCGGAATGTTGAGTTTACAGGCTTTATACCTTATGTACAGGTAGCCATGCTTATGAAACAGGCTGACGTTTTAGTGATGTTCAGCCGGTACGAAAACCTGCCTTGTGTAATTATTGAGGCGTTGTGCTGCGGCCTGCCCGTTATATCGTCAAACGTGGGCGGTATTTCAGAAATTGTTAACCAAAGCAATGGCATGCTTGTACCTGCCGGTAATGAAGATACGCTGCTGCAGGCTCTGATACAGATGTACATGAACAGGCAGCAATACAACAGGGCTTACATAGCGCAAAACGCGGCAGCATTATATGCTTACAGCGTTATCGGCCAACAGGTAGCAGGTATTTATCAATCAGTTATAGATAAAAACATTACCCTGGTAGGTAATAAGCATTAATACAAATAAGATAAAAACGGTGTAAATGCAATAATTAAGATAGTTGTTAGCGCGCATGTAATTCTTTCTTCTCGCACTCCTGTCAGATGTTAACTGGCTTTTACCATAAATTTTAAAAAAGCTTACTATAATGGCCGGCAGGTTAAACCCTTTGTTGAGAGAAACAACGACAATTTTTGCAATAATTGCCAGTATGGCAATTATATACAATACCGGCATAACCGCGTGAACTAATTCAAATACTTGATCCATCTTTGGGGTTTAATAAAATTCTATGGGAAGCAGCCGATGCTTTACGGATGATACAGGAACTAAGATATCCTTAGGTTTCCTTGTGCTAAGATAACGTATTATTCATCAATTTCATCATTAAGCAATGATTATCTTTGCACTTCTATGGATGATATAAGAAATTTTTGCATAATAGCACATATTGATCACGGCAAGAGTACGCTGGCCGACCGCCTGCTGGAACATACTAAAACCATTGGTGAGCGTGAAATGATGAACCAGGTACTGGATGACATGGACCTTGAACGGGAAAAAGGTATTACCATTAAAAGCCATGCTATACAGATGAAGTATAACCATGGCGGTAAAACATACAGTTTCAACCTGATAGATACCCCGGGCCATGTTGATTTCAGCTACGAAGTAAGCCGTGCATTGGCCGCCTGCGAAGGCGCGCTGCTGCTGGTTGACGCCACACAGGGCATACAAGCCCAAACAATAAGCAACCTGTACCTGGCTATTGAAAATGACCTTGAGATAATACCTGTTATCAACAAAATTGATATGGACGGGGCCATGATACCCGAGGTAAAAGACCAGATAATTGA
Source organism: Chitinophagaceae bacterium (assembly GCA_035547455.1). GTDB lineage: Bacteria > Bacteroidota > Bacteroidia > Chitinophagales > Chitinophagaceae > JABDFW01. Next base: position 5,030 of record DASZUX010000209.1, on the reverse strand, counting down.
ACTGATTGGCTGCAAAGAAGAAGAAATACTACTGGCCAGCGGTAAAACAGGTATTGGCGTTGAAGCCATTCTTGAAGCAATCATCAGCAGGATACCACCGCCCAAAGGCGACCCGGGCGGCAAACTTCAGGCCCTTATATTCGATAGCGTGTTTAACAGCTTCAGGGGCATTATTGCTTACTACCGTGTTTTTAACGGGGTGCTTAAAAAAGGCGCCAAGGTAAAATTTGTTGCCACAGATGCCGAATATGAGGCCGACGAAGTTGGTGTGCTTAAGTTAGGCCTTGACCCCCGTAGCGAAGTAGGCGCCGGTAATGTGGGTTACATTATTACGGGTATTAAAAACGCCAAAGAGGTAAAAGTAGGTGATACTATTACACTTGTAAGCGACCCCGCCGAGCCCATTAAGGACTTTGTGGAAGTTAAGCCGATGGTATTTGCCGGTATCTTCCCGGTGGTAACAGAAGACTTTGCCGAACTGCGCGAGTGCATGGACAAGCTGCAACTGAACGATGCCTCCCTGACATACGAAATTGAAACATCGCAGGCATTGGGCTTTGGTTTCCGTTGCGGGTTTCTTGGCCTGCTGCACATGGAAATTATACAGGAGCGGCTGGAACGGGAATTTAACCAAACGGTTATTACCACCGTGCCCAACGTTGGCTTTAATGCCTACACCAGCAAGGGCGACAAAATAGTTGTAAACAACCCTGCCGAAATGCCCGACCCCACAAAGCTTGACAGAATTGAAGAGCCTTTTATTAAAGCACAGATTATAACACTGCCTGCCTATATTGGCAACATCATGACGCTTTGCCTTGGCAAGCGCGGTATCCTTATTAATCAAAGCTACCTTACCACTACGCGGGTAGAGCTTATTTTTGAAATGCCGCTTACTGAAATTGTGTTTGACTTTTACGATAAGCTTAAAAGCAGTACCCGCGGTTATGCATCATTTGATTACTCACCCATCGGCTACCGCGAGGCAGACATTGTTAAAATGGACATACTGTTGAATGGCGATAAAGTAGATGCGCTGAGCGCCCTTATACACCGCAGCCGCGCTGAAGATTTCGGCCGTAAATTATGCGAAAAACTTAAAGAACTTTTGCCGCGCCAGCAATTCCTGATCGCCATACAGGCTGCTATTGGCGCTAAAGTAATAGCCCGCGAAAACATAAGTGCTATGCGTAAAGACGTTACTGCCAAATGTTACGGTGGCGATATTAGCCGTAAACGCAAACTGCTTGAAAAACAGAAAGAAGGCAAGAAACGTATGCGCCAAATAGGCAACGTTGAAATACCGCAGGAAGCATTTTTAGCTGTACTGAAACTTGATTAAAAAGTTTCAGTACGGTTTTTTATATACGCTTGCAGTTTAAGCCCACAGGTTATTGGGGTAAGCGCCCGAAACAACCAGCGCATCAATGCTCGCCTGCACAACAGGGGCATCTTCCTTGTAAGTTACACCAAACCATTTTGCCGATGTAGGTATCATTTTTATTACGCCAAGACCGCTTTTAATATAATTGTCGGCCATGGTGGGTATTAAAAACTCTGCCTTAAGGTTGTTCATGCTTTTATCTAAAAAGGCGCCAAACTCCTTTTCGCACATATCAATATATGCCGGCCCAAAGCAAAAATAATTCATGCTCACCTTGGTTGATTCAGGTAGAGGAGTTAAGGTATCGTTCTCTTCAAATACCATCACGCCGTCTTTCCTGTATATCTTCAGCCTTTCTGTAATACTCGTCATTTCATCATTATCATTAACTGTTATAACGCCCCTGCTTACGCTGCCATGTTCGCTTAAAGTATTGGCAAGTTCGTAGCCAACTACCGCCATAGTTTGGTCGTTATACTGGGTAACTATAAAATTGTAAGCTTTTACAAATGCATCCTTCCCGTAAAAATCATCAGCATTAATAACGGCAAAAGGGCCGGTAACAGTACCTTTACAGCACAATACTGCGTGCGCTGTGCCCCATGGTTTTACGCGTTCGGCAGGTATCCGCCTGTCTCCAACAAACGATTTAAGGCTTTGGTACACGTAAGCAGTTTCAATTTTGCCCGCCAGTTTGGGCTCAAATACAGCTTTAAATCCTTCTGCAAAATCTTCCCTTATAATAAACACAACTTTGGTAAACCCTGCGGCAATAGCATCGTAAATGGAGTAATCCATAATAGTTTCGCCTGAAGGGCCAAAAGATTGCGTTTGCTTCATACTGCCGTAGCGGCTGGCCATACCGGCCGCGAGAATAACTAATGTTGGTTGCATCAGAATACTGTTTTAAGTTTTGCGAAACTAAAAGTTTACACGCTATTTTGCAATAATAAATTTCTTTAAATAACTGCCGCATTGCAACACACACTGCATTTTGATAATATTATAACACAACCGCTGTATGCCGTATGGCTGCCGCAGGGTATAACGCTTGATGTACTGCGTCTTGATGCCTTACATGATGTAGTAAGCGGCAACAAATGGTTTAAACTTAAATATTACCTGGCCGCCGCACAACAATCAGGCTGCAATACCGTTGCTACGTTTGGGGGCGCTTACTCAAACCACATTATCGCCACAGCTTTTGCCTGCAAGGCTGCGGGGCTTAAAAGCATTGGCATCATCCGTGGTGAAAGGCCTGCAATATTATCGCACACGCTGCAACAGGCTTTGGCTTGCGGCATGCAACTGCATTTTGTTACAAGGCAGGCGTTTAAAAACAAGCAGGCCGTTAAACAGCAGTTTTTAAATGTGTACTGGGTTAACGAGGGTGGCCATGGCGCAGAAGGTGCCCGCGGCGCAGCCGAAATACTTGCCTTTGCCGGCCAGCCTGCAAGTTTTACCAACATTGTATGCGCTGTGGGAACAGGCACTATGTTTGCAGGATTGGTGAACAGCGCGGAGGCCAGCCAAACAATTACCGGCGTTAGTGTATTGAAAAACAACTTTTCAATACATGATGAAATAAGCGCCCTGCTTATACCCCGCACTAACCTGCCGCAATGGCAAATTGTGCACGATTACCATTTTGGCGGCTATGCCAAGCACCCTGCAGCGCTTATACAGTTTATGCAGGAGGTGTGGCAAACCTGTAAACTGCCCACTGATATTGTTTATACAGCAAAAACTTTGTATGCAATACGCGGGCTAATACAGCAGGGTGCAATTATGCCCGGCAGCCGCGTGCTTATGATACACAGCGGCGGGCTGCAGGGTAATATGTCGCTGGCGGCAGGAGTGTTACCATTTTAATAACACCGCGGCATGTATATTTGCAAACATTTAATTAAAAGGGAGAGATGCTTAAACCAGTTATAACTTTAGTTTTAACAGCCCTCATTATTCATGCCTCTGCTCAAAATGCCTTGCCTGATTTCTCAGTTGACAGCCTTGGCAAAAACCGTGTACGTATAAGCTGGGTAAATCCTTTTGGCGCAAACCTTATTGAACTCAGCGTACAGTCATCTGCTGACAGTCTTCGTAACTTCCGCACTTTTTTTTCTTCTCCTTCTCCCGGCCTGCCTCAAAACGGTGTTATTGATACCCGCTCAGGCTCCAGGATGTATTACCGCATTTTCTATGCATTTCATGGCGGCAGCTATGCTTTTACACCATCAAAACTATCCGGTACGGGGCCGGTAGTATTAACCGATGAGCCTAACAAAAACATAGTTTCACAGCCGGTGCCTGCAAACCCCAACCTGCCTTCAACGTATGTTCTGGTAAACAGTGACGGCTTTCCCGAAATAAAACTCCCAGACGCGGCTGCTAAAAAATACCGGCTGGTGTTTTTTGATGAAAACCGCAACCGCCTGTTCAGCATTAACAAGATAAAAGATACTGACCTGGTGCTTGATAAAACAAATTTTATGCACGCCGGCACTTTTTATTTTGAACTGTACAATGGCGATGAACTGGTAGAGAAAAACAAAATTTACCTGCCCAAAGACTTTTAGCTTTTTACCACTGTTGTGGTAAGCACCTTGAAAAGGCTATATCAATTCTGCCTCAAACACCGCTTCAAAATGCCTTTTCACTTTTTCCTTTACCTCGGTCATGGGCAATGGCCCGCCGGTTTCTTTTGCAAGACTGGTTACCTGCTTATTTTGAATACCGCACGGTATAATAAAATTAAAATAGTCAAGGTTGGTATTTACGTTAAGGGCAAACCCATGCATGGTAACCCAGCGGCTGCAACGTATGCCCATGGCGCAAATCTTCCGTTCCCTGCCGCGTATGGCAGTATCCAGCCAAACCCCTGTTTCGCCGGGGCTGCGCTCCCCCTTAAGCCCGTAGTCGGCCAATGTTAGTATTATCACTTCTTCCAAACTGCGCATATACCAGCCAAGGTCGGTTTTAAAATGCTCAAGGTCAAGTATGGGGTAGCCCACCAATTGTTCCGGGCCGTGAAAAGTAATATCGCCGCCCCGGTTTATGTGGTAATATTCAATGCCTTTTTTTGCAAGAGTGGCCTCATCAAGCAAAACATTGGCGGGTTTGCCGTTTTTACCCAATGTGTACACAGGGTTGTGTTCCGTAAAAAGCAGCCGGTCAATTGTTTGCCCGCCAGCCCCTCCGTTATCCGCCATATCACGCGCCGCAGCCTTAATTCCTGTGTTTTGCTGTAGCAGCGCCTCCTGGTAATCCCATGTTTCTTTGTAAGGGGTCAGCCCCAAATCGCTGAATATTACTTTTTTCATCACCGCAAATATAACTATTAGCCATCCCCGCAGGTTTCGCATGCCGGAAAACAGCCGCGGCTGGTTGATGGGCAGTTCCTCTTTGCACCCGCTTTCCTGCCCTTGCTTTCACAGTGCTGTACCCCTTTTGTAATCACACATGCAAAATATCTTAATACAAACACCTTTTTCGGTTTAAGCCGCTTTTACACACTTTAAAAAATATAACACATTGATTATCAGATTTAACGTTTCCGGGTTTGCCCGAAAAGCATTGAAAAAGAGGGAATGAGGGAGGAAAAAGACTGGAAACGTTACGCCCTTTTTCTACATTTATACTGAAAAAC